>NZ_JANGCA010000084.1:0-12112 GCF_024463855.1 Clostridium sp. DFI.1.208
TCATTTTTGGCATAATAAATGGCAGAAACGTCGACTATTTTTGGGTTTATGAAGTACGTTTCTGCCACAGATATTCTATCAGATTTTAAAAAGACTGTCGACAGTCACTTTGTCAACAGTCTGAAGCAGGATAATTTTATTGATTATCCTGCTTTTCATTGATAAAGAACAGGATGTTTAACGCGGGTGACATCCGTAAATCAGCAGGTGAAAAAATTTTATATAGGATACAGCATAATCGCTGTTTATATAATGAAGAATTGATGGTTTCTCTGCTTTACATACCAGAACCGAAAAAGCATGAAGAAACCTCATACATATAAGGAAGAATCCATGGTTTATGCTGTTAGTTTTGTTTTACACAGTAGATTTATTGTGTTCACTTTCGATTCGTTGTATAATAAAAACGCTATAATTTTGAGGTGAGAACATGGAAAAAATACGTGTGGAGGATCTGACCTTCTCTTATGATAAGGAAACAAATGCAGTGGAGCATGTTTCTTTTTCAATTGAAGAGGGAAGCTATACAACCATTATCGGACATAACGGAAGCGGCAAGTCAACGATTGCTAAGCTGTTGATCGGTTTGCTGGATAAGGATCAGGGACATATTTATGTGGATCAGGATGAACTGAGCATGGACACCCTGTATGATATTCGCAATAAGGTGGGAATCGTGTTTCAGAATCCCGACAACCAGTTTATCGGCGCTACCGTAGCGGATGATATCGCGTTCGGGTTGGAAAATCATCAGGTGGAAATGGAAAAAATGCAGCCGATTATCGAACGTTTTGCACAGAAGGTGAAAATGACGGAATATATGCAGAGTGAACCGACCAAGCTGTCCGGCGGGCAGAAGCAGCGTGTGGCAATCGCCGGTGTTCTTGCCATGTCTCCGCAGATTCTTATTTTTGATGAATCCACGAGTATGCTGGACCCGCAGGGAAAAGCGGAAATCAATGAGCTGATTCAGGAAATTCATAAAGAAAGCAAGATTACAATTATTTCGATAACCCATGACATTGAAGAGGTCAGTAAGTCGGACTATGTCATCGTCATGGATGGCGGACACGTGGTTATGAAGGGACTTCCTGACGATATTTTAAGAAAAGAAAAAGAGCTGATCGATCTTCAGCTGGATATACCGTTTGCCTTAAAGTTCACAAAGGCCATGCGTGCACATGGTGTGGATATGATGGATTGCACAACGATGGAAAAGGTGGTGGATGAAGTATGCCGATTACATTTCGAAAAGTAGCACATACCTATAATGCGGATTCTCCGTTTTCCTATGCAGCCTTAAAGGGCATTGATCTGGAGATTCCCGAGGGTAGGGTAACTGCCATTATCGGTGAAACCGGCAGTGGAAAGTCTACCCTGGTACAGCATCTGAATGCGCTGCTGCTTCCTACGGAGGGAGAAGTGCAGATTCTGGATAAAACGATTACCGCCGGCAGCAAGCCAAAAAATCTGAAGGAGCTGCGCCGTCTGGTCGGTCTGGTGTTCCAGTTTCCGGAATATCAGCTGTTTGAAGAAACCATTGAAAAGGATATCAGCTTCGGACCGAAGAATTTCGGCGTCAGTGCTGAGGAAGCGGCACAGCGTGCGAAGGAGGTACTGAAGGTCGTCGGTTTGGATGAAAGCTACCTGCAGCGCTCACCGTTTGATTTATCCGGGGGACAGAAGCGAAGAATTGCCATTGCCGGAATCCTTGCCATGAACCCGGATGTGCTTGTACTGGATGAGCCGACAGCCGGACTGGATCCGCAGGGAGCCAGCGATATGATGCGGCTGTTTGTGGATATGAATAAGAAATACGGAAAAACCGTTTTGATCGTAACACATGATATGGAGCATGTATTACAATATTGTGAAGAGGTTGTCGTTGTTCAGGACGGAAGCATCAAAAAGCACTGTGATGTGCAGTACTTCTTTGAAACCGTAGAGCTCCTGCAGGAGCTGAATATCAATCCCCCGGCTGTGATACGGCTTCGGGAAGAGCTGATTCGCCGCGGCTTTTCCATCGACCGCACTCTGCTGGACATGGACAAGCTGGCTGCGGCTGTCGCTTGTGAGGTGAAGAAGCATGAATAATATCGCACTTGGAAAATATCTGCCGCTGGATTCCATCATTCATCATATGGATCCCAGAGCCAAAATCGGTGCCATGCTGATTATGATGATTGCGATTTTCATACCGGCAGGCTATGCGGGCTATGGAGTTATTGCGGCTGCGGTCATCGGAACTGCTCTGCTGGCACGTTTAAAGCTGTCCTTTTTATGGAGAGCAATGAAGCCGATGCTGTTCATGCTGACGTTTCTGCTCATCATCAATCTGCTGGTTATCCGTGACGGGGATGTTCTGTTTACCATATTCGGATTTTCTGTCTACACCGGGGCAATTGCACAGACCCTGTATATCGTTGTCCGTCTTGCTTTAATGATTATGATTACCACAATTCTGACTGCCACCACAAAGCCGCTGGAGCTGACGCTGGGAATCGAAGACCTGCTGAAGCCGTTTCAGGTCATTCATGTACCTGCTCATGAAATTGCCATGATGATTTCCATCGCGCTGCGCTTTATTCCAACGCTGATTGAAGAAACACAGCGCATCATGAAGGCGCAGGCATCCCGTGGTGTGGATATGGAGGAGGGAAGCCTGATGGAAAAGGTGAAGGCGATTCTTTCTCTGATTGTACCGCTGTTTGTATCTGCATTCCAGCGTGCCGAGGATCTGGCGTATGCCATGGAGGCAAGAGGCTATATCCCCAACCGTATGCGGACGCGCTATAAGCAGCTGAAGATGGAAGGCAGAGATTATGTTCTGCTTAGTGCATCTGTTCTGGTTTTCGCTGCAATGGTTGCTATGATGCTGTATGCCTAGATATAAGGTGATTCTCAGCTATGACGGTACTGCCTACGGAGGCTGGCAGCGGCAGACGAATACGCATTCCATACAGCAGGAAATTGAAGCAGCCATGGAAAAAATCGAAGGCAGCTTTATCCGTATTACGGCAAGTGGAAGAACAGATGCCCATGTGCATGCACTCGGACAGGTATTTCATTTTGATTCCGCTAAGGATCTGGCACCGGAGAACTGGAGGCGTGCTTTAAATTCCCTGCTTCCTCACGATATCCGGATACAGGATGTATGTCTTGTAGAGGATGACTTCCACGCACGCTTTCATGCGGTAAGCAAGCGCTATGATTATCTGATTACAACGGATGTGAACAATCCGTTTTATTATCATTATATGGGGAAGGATCGCAAGGTGCTGGATGTAAAACGTATGAGTGAATGTGCCAGAGTGTTTCTGGGAACCCATGATTTTACAAGCTTCACCAGCAGCAAGCTTGATCCGCGCAAATCAAAGGTCAAAACCATCACCCGTTTGGATATCGTACAGGAGGAGCATGCTGTCCGCCTTGTTTTCGAGGGGAACGGTTTTTTGCGCTATATGGTGCGTATGATTGCACAGACCCTGATTGAAGCAGGCAAGCATCGTCTGGATGTTGCGGATGTCAAACAGATGCTGTATGGGCAAGATAAGCATCTGTGCCGGTATAAGGCACAGGCGGAAGGACTTTATCTGGTCCACGTAACCTATGCGGATACGAAAAAAACAAAGGAATAAGTACAAAATGACTTGCTATCGGCAGGTCGTTTTTCTGTTTGCAGATGTTCTCAAAAATGCACATTTCCTTTTCATGCCTGCAAAATGTGGGTTAAGGAAAGCAAGCTGCTGTTTTCGCCTGTACCGAGGGCTTTTAAACAGCATATGATAAAAAACAGGTATAAAAGCTTGGATATGGTTCATAACATAAAAGAGCAGTAAGCATATGACTTGAAAAAACAAAGCTGCTTGTATATGATAGTCAGGTACAACGAGGAGGGGTTTTATGAAAAACGTGTTTCTAAGCCAGTTTCTGATGATCAGTGAGTGGAAAACCATTGTGTTTCTCATCGCCTATCTGCTGCTGGCTTTTGCAGTATATAAGCTTCCAAAGAAAAAATTCAGCTTTTCCAGCAAGGTGCTGATTGCGACTGTGCTCGGTCTGGCACTGGGACTTGCCATGCAGGCGGTATCCGGTTTTGCGGCAGACCCGATGAAGATTCCGTTTGTGAATGAAACGACACTGTGGTATTCGCTTATCGGTAACGGCTTCATTGATTTTATCCGTATGCTGGTAATTCCGCTTGTCATGGTTTCCATCATTCATGTTATCCTTCATATGGATGAGCGTGAAAATGTACGCAAGCTTGTAAAACACAGTATTCTTACTACCATGGGTATGGTGGCCGTTGCCGCTGTTGTCGGTCTGACACTGGGAATCGTCTTTCAGCTTGGAGGCAGCGGAAGTGCCGCATCCATCACAAACGGAGAGATGAAGGAGGTCGTACCGGTTGTGACGACTCTGCGCAATCTGATACCTGCCAATCCTGTGGAAGCCATGGTCAACAGCAATGTTGTTGGACTGGTAATCTTCTCCGCATTTTTCGGGCTTGCGGCACGCCGTATGCAGAAAAAGCACCCGGATACCATGAAGGTGTTTTATGAGCTGATCGATGCTCTGCACAAGATTATCATCAGTATTGCCATGACGATTATTAAAGGAATGCCGTATGCGGTTTTGGCATTGTTGGCGAATACGATTGCACAGCGCGGATTGAACAGCATTCTGGAGGTTGGAAAATTCATTGTAATTTTGTATATCGCATGTCTGGTACAACTGCTCATCCAGCTGCTCGCCATTTCCTTCTTCAAGGTCAATCCGATTACGTATTTGAAGAAAAGCTATTCTCTGTTACTGCTTGCCTTCACCTCCCGAAGCTCTCTGGGGGTTCTGCCGGCAACGATTGATACACTGACGCAAAAGCTCGGTGTGTCACAGGGAACCGCAAGCTTTGTGTCCAGCTTTGGAACCACAGCCGGTATGCAGGGCTGTGCCGGTGTATTTCCGGCGCTTTTGATAGTCTATGTGGCGAATACCAGTGGAACACCGATTGACATCAGTTTGATCATCATGTCCATCATCGTCATCACCATTGGCTCCATCGGTATTGCCGGCATTCCGGGAACAAGTACCATGGCAGCCTCTGTTTCACTCTCCGGTGTCGGTCTTGGCGCATCCTTTGCCTATATCACACCGATTCTGGCGATTGATCCCATTATCGATATGATGCGTACGATGCTGAATGTATCCGGATCACTGACGAATGCGATCATGGTTGACCGTCAGCTGGAGCTGATGGATATGGAGCTGTATCAGGATATGACGGGTAAGGAATCGGAAAAGGAATAAAATACGTGCATGGACTGAACCCACGCACGTATGAAACAGGAGAAACAGGAACGGGCTTAGCCTACACCTGTTTCTTTTTTTATAATACATATGGCTGAGTGCAGAGAAATTGAGCAGATGTTACTGTGTCTGTTGTCAGGAAAGTTGTTTTTTCTGTTTCAGAGCGTCTCTTATTTTGTGGAGGTGAGCTATCACAGCTATTGGCATCGTGTGCTTTGTATATTATAATGGAATAGTACAGCTTGGGTAAATTTATGGAGAAAAGCAGGCGCAAGGCTGGTGGAAACGACAAGAACAACGTTATATCGACTGAGAAAGCAGATGAAGAATATAACACTGAATCAGGCGTCCTTGAAGCTGATTGCAATGGGGCTGATGCTGCTGGACCATATATATAAGATTTTCTGTTTTGATATACTGGATTTTCTTCTGGCTCATACCACCATGCCACAGGAGGTAATACAGTGGGGAATTCAGCTGATTGGCATGCTTGGCGCCGCCTCCTTCTGGATTTTTGCATTTTTCATAGCGGAGGGCTGCCGCAGAACCCGCAATCGCAGCGCCTACCTGATTCGATTGCTGATTATGGGGCTGATATCGGAAATCCCCTTTCAGTATATGATTTGTATTTTGCTGGATGCTCCGCTCACTCTACACCTTGCTTTAACGAACATTTTTTTCACCCTTTTTCTGGGAGCCGCTGCTATTATGGCCTATAATGCATTCCGAAGCAGACAAGCGCTTCAAAAGCTCTCCCTTCTTCCCTTGTTGCTCTGCATGCTCCTCGCATATTTCCTGCAAACATACTACGGTGCCCTTGGTGTTCTGGCAATTTTTGTCTGCTATTACGGAAGCAATCAATATCGTCTGTATCGTCTGGGAGGGGTCATCTTACTGGAAGCCTTCACTCTTCTCATACAGGGACAAAGCCTGCAGGCAGATGATCTGCTGTATACTTTCCTATATATCCTCTACGCTTCGTTGTCTTTGCTGCTGTTATCCCGGTATAACGGTAAAAAAGGAACCCTGCCAAAATGGATCTTCTATACCTTCTATCCCCTGCATATCACCATTCTGGTTGCTTTATATACCGCCATGCATTAAAAATGACAGGAAAATTCAAATTAAAAGCCGTTCCTTGCACGAATCCTGCAAAATATTCATTTTTTGTCTATGAAATTGAATTATGAACATAGAAGAGCTGTTATTTACCAATTCGTTAAATAACAGCTCTTTTCATTGCTTTTCTGTGAACATATGCCAGGCGAAGCAGGAAATATAACAGAGAATTTACATAATTTATAAAATGTTAAGGGTTGGTAAAAAGGGCGTTAACACTTGATGAAAGCTATTGTAATCTTTTTTCACTTTTCTATAATGGACACAAGCGAGTAAAACCATCGCGATGAGGAGAGTGAAGTATGCTGACACTGAATAATCTGAAGAAATCGTATGATCAGACATCGATTCTCAACGGAATCAGTCTATCGATAGAGACCGGGGAAATCGTTTCCATTCTGGGACCGAGCGGAAGCGGAAAAACAACCCTGCTGAATTGTATACTGGGCATTACAGACATTGACAGCGGGAGTGTGGTATTCAACGGACAGGATGTCACCGGAGTATCCATGGAGGAGCGCGGCTTCAATATCGTATTTCAGGACTATGCCCTGTTTCCGAATCTGAACGCCTATGAAAATATCACCTATGGTCTGAAGAATAAGCCCGGTATTTCCACACAGCAGGAGGTGAATGAGCTGATTGAGCTGCTGGGGCTTTCTCAGCATCTGGATAAGCACATCGACCAGCTGTCCGGCGGCCAGAAGCAGCGTGTGGCACTAGCCAGAACCATGGTCATGAAACCGAAAATTTTATTGCTCGATGAGCCGCTGAGTGCGCTGGATGGTGTCATCAAGGAAAGCATCAAGGAGAAGATCAAAACGATCGCCAAGGAATTTCACCTGACAACGATCATTGTCACCCACGATCCGGAGGAGGCGCTGACCTTATCTGACCGCGTGCTGATCATGAAGGATGGCAGCATTTCCCAGTATGCGAAGCCAAAGGATATCATCGAGCATCCGCAAAACAGCTTTGTGAAGGAATTCATCCTGAACCAGCTGGAGATCAAACGCAATAATATCTTTACGCTGTTTGGAGAAACATATGCATAAAAAGCAGCTGGAGCTAAAGGGAATCTATGTGGTTCTGGCAGTTTTGTTTCTCGTATTTCTCTTTATGCCGGTCGCCATTCTACTGTATAAATCCTTTGAAAGCGGAGCCTCGCTGACACTGCAGCATTATCGTGATTTGATCTTCAGCGACAAATTTGTGAACGCCTTTGCCAACAGCTTCACCGTATCCGGCATCAGTGCCCTGGTGACAACACTGCTTGCCTTTCTTATGGCCTACACCATCAATTATACCAATATATCGCAGAGGCTGAAGAAGGGAATCCGCAGTATTGCCACTCTGCCGATGCTCCTGCCTACGATCACCTATGGCTTTGCCATTATATATACATTCGGAAAGCAGGGACTGCTGAGTAAGCTGCTGCATGTGCAGCTGTTTGATATATACGGCTTCAACGGTCTTCTGATCGGTTATGTGATCTATACGCTGCCGATTGCCTTTTTGCTTGTGAACAATACGATGAAATTCATTGATAAGAAATTTATTATCGTTTCAAAAATCATGGGGGATTCCGGAGGGAAGCGCTTCTGGATGACCGCCCTGTCACCGATGATTCCAACCCTTGCGGCAGCCTTTCTTCAGGCATTCTTTCTGAGCTTTACCGACTTTGGTATCCCGGCGGCCGTTGGTGGCGAGTTTGCGGTTGTCGCAACCACGCTGTACAATGAAATGCTCGGCTCCATCCCGAACTTCAGCAACGGTGCGGTTGTCGCCATGATGATGCTGCTTCCTTCCATCATCAGTATCGTTCTTCTGAACTATCTGGAACGCTATAATGTTCGCTACAATAAAATCAGCAGCATTGAGCTGCCGGAAAACAAGGGGCGTGATTTGTGGTGCGGTCTTGGCTCAGGTCTTATCCTATGCAGTATTCTGCTTGTATTTACAGTTATCATCCTGCTGCCGTTTGTAAAGGAATGGCCGTATGATATCAGCTTTTCCCTGCAGCATTTCACAGATACGCTGGCCAGTGCCAACTTATTGTCGGTTTACCGCAATTCACTCATTGTATCCCTGGGCACAGCGGCTTGTGGAACACTGGTCGCGTATGGCTCGGCTCTTGTGACGACACGCAGCACGCTTCCTGTACTGTGCAGAAAAAGTATTGATGCCATCAGCAGTATAGCCAATACCATACCGGGAATGGTCATCGGTATTGCCTTCCTGTTCGCATTCAGCGGCACACCGCTGCAAAACACCTTCTGGATCATCATTCTCTGTAATATGATTCATTTCTTCTCCACCCCGTATGTGATGGCGAAGAACACACTGGGAAAGCTGAATACCTCCTATGAAACTACGGCAATGCTGATGGGGGACAGCTGGTTCAAAACGATACGAAGAGTGGTTATTCCCAATTCCAAAAGCACGATACTGGAGATGTTCAGCTATTATTTCATCAATTCCATGGTGACGATTTCTGCCCTGATTTTCATTGTTGGCGCAAAAACAGCAGTGCTGACAACCAAGATCAAGGAGCTGCAGCATTTTGCGAAATTCGATCAGATTTTCGTTCTGTCTCTACTGATCCTTCTGACAAATCTGCTGGTAAAGGGAATCATTCTCTTCGTTACACAGAAGAAGGAGGAGAAGAAAGCAAGAAGTGTCCGTATGAAGAAATATGCACTTGGCATTCTTGCCGGCGGTGTTGTGCTGTTCACCTTCGTATTCGGACAGGGAAAGGAGCCTGTAGTAATTTACTCCAATGCGGATGAGGAAGCACTGGTGGCGATACAGCATGCACTGGATGAAAACGGCTTTCAGGATCAATATGTCCTGCAATCGTTTGGAACGAGTGAGCTTGGTGGAAAAATCATGGCGGAAGGTAAGAATCTGGAAGCGGATATTATCACGATGAGCTCCTATTATATAGACAGTGCCCAGCAAAAAAACGATATGTTTGATAAGCTGACCTTTCCGACACCGACACTGAAAACCTATTCCGATTACGATACTCCGCTGACGGCATTGGAGGGAGCGATGATTGTGAATACCAGCGTACTGAAGGAAAAGCAGCTGCCGGTGCCAGTCTCCCTGAAGGAGCTTGCGAATCCGAAATATAAGGGAATGATTTCAATACCTGATATCAAGGCAAGCAGTACCGGCTGGCTACTCGTACAGGCATTGCTGGATACTTATGGGGAAGCGGAGGGCAAAGAAATCCTAACCGCAATCCTTGATAATGTCGGTCCGCATCTGGAATCCAGTGGCTCAGGTCCTTTGAAAAAGGTACGCTCCGGAGAGGTCGGCATTGCCTTCGGGCTGCGGCATCAGGCCCTTGCGGATAAGGAAAAGGGACTTCCTATCGACTGTATTGATCCGATTGAAGGCAATTATTCCCTTACGGAAAGCATTGCCGTTGTAAAAAAGGAAAACGTGAATAAGACGGCAATGGCTATGGCACGCTGCATTATGGAAAATGGGAGAAGAGATATTCTGTATACCTATCCAACTGCACTTTATGAAGGCGAACAGGTGGAGAAAAAATATGCAAGTAAATATCCGCGGGTATTTAAGAGAGCATTGAGTGTAGAGCTTTTAGAAGAGCATCAGGCATTCTTTGAAGGCTGTAGAAAATAAGGAGAGAAGACAAATGAAAACATACAAGCTATTAACACCGGGACCACTGACGACAACAGACAGTGTAAAGCAGGAGATGCTGTTTGACCACTGTACATGGGATGAGGATTATAAGCAGATTACGCAGCGGATCCGAAGAGAGCTGCTGCAGCTGGCACATGTCGATGAGACTGCATATACAACCGTACTGATGCAGGGCTCCGGCACCTTCGGTGTGGAAAGTGTGATTTCCAGTGTGATTCCTGAAGATGGCTGTCTGCTGCTGCTCAGCAATGGCGCTTATGGGGAACGAATCGCCGCAATGTGTCGCTATCATCACATTAACTGCGTTCATATTGCACAGGATTATGATAAAATACCGGATCGGATGAAAGCAGAGGAAGCGCTGCAGCAGCATCCGGAAATTACGCATATCGCAATGATTCACAGTGAAACGACAACCGGCATTCTCAATGATATTCAATCCATTGGCGAGCTGGCAAAGACGTATCATAAGGTCTTTATCGTGGATGCGATGTCAAGCTTTGCCGGTGTGGATATTCCGATGCATGACTGGCACATCGATTTTCTGGTAAGCTCAGCCAATAAGTGTATTCAGGGGGTTCCAGGCTTCTCCTTTATCATCGCAAGAAGAGAGCTGTTGGTCGCTTCTAAAGGCTGTGCACGCAGCCTGTCCTTGGACCTGTACGATCAGTGGGCCGGCATGGAGAAGGATGGAAAATGGCGCTATACCTCTCCTACGCATGTTGTTCTGGCATTTGCCAAGGCGATGGAGGAGCTGCAAAAGGAAGGCGGTATTCCTGCAAGAAGTAAACGCTATGCACATAATCGTGATGTATTGATTGAGGAATTCGGCAAGCTTGGCTTCCATCCTTATGTGGAAAAGGCGGTACAGGGTCCAATCATCACAACCTTCCTGTATCCGGAAACAGATTTTGATTTCGCACAGATGTATCGCTTTATCAAGGAGCGAGGCTATGCGATTTATCCGGGAAAGCTGACGGATAAGGATACCTTCCGCATCGGAACGATTGGTGAGATTTATGAGGAGGATATCCTGCGGCTGGCACAGATTATGAAAGAGTATATGGAAAGCAGAGGAAACTGATATGAAAATAGAGGGAATTATATTTGACTGGGCAGGAACGACGGTAGATTACGGCTGCTTTGCACCGGTACAGGCATTTGTGGAGGTATTTCATGCGTTTGGCATGGAGGTTACGATGGAGGAAACGAGAAAGCCGATGGGGATGCTGAAGCGTGATCACATCAAGACCATGCTGGAAATGCCGAGAATTGAGGGATTGTGGAAAAGCGCACATGGCCGTGCAGTAACGGAAGCGGATATCGATGCAATGCATGATACCTTTACGGAAAAGTTGATGAGCATACTGGATCAGTTTGCCGACCCGAAGCCCTATGTCGTGGAAACGATTGCAAGGCTGCGGGCTATGGGACTGGCGATTGGCTCTACCACCGGCTATACCGATCAGATGATGACGGTTGTAACGCGTGTCGCAAAGGAAAAGGGCTATGCTCCGGATTTCTGGATTTCACCGAACAGCGTGGATAACTATGGAAGACCATACCCGTATATGATTTTTGAGAACCTGAAGCAGCTGCATATCCGTGATGTACACGCAGCCGTTAAGGTAGGGGATACAATCTCTGATATTAAGGAAGGCGTTGCGGCAGGTGTGATCTCTGTTGGAATTCTGGAGGGAAGCTCCCTGATGGGACTGACGCAAACGGAGTACGAGGCACTCAGCGCACAGGAAAAGGAAGCGCTATGTGCACGCCTGCGCAAGGAGTATATACAGGCAGGAGCCGATTATGTCGTGCAGGATATACGTGAATTGCCTGCACTGATTGCAAAGCTGAACGATAAATAGACCCGCTATGGCGGGTTTCAGACTGTTGACAAAGTGACTGTCGACAGTCTTTTTAAAATCTGATAGAATATCTGTGGCAGAAACGTACTTCATAAACCCAAAAATAGTCGACGTTTCTGCCATTTATTATGCCAAAAATG
>NZ_JANGCA010000085.1:0-12104 GCF_024463855.1 Clostridium sp. DFI.1.208
ATTTTATCGTCATATCAAGGCTCGTTCAATCGTGGTATATTCGTGGTAAAATGAGTGTTTTTCTATACTTCGAAATGCTTGAAAGTGTAATATTTATAGGGATAATCAAAAATCAGATATAAAGTTTGTCCAAACTTCTTGATTCTCTTACTGCGGGAACGAAGCATCATGATATTTAGTGCCAGTGTCATTCCCATACCTCCGATAAAGATTACCGAAAAGGTTACATTTGATGTATAGATATTTGTCGGCTGCAGTCCCTGTTCAAATGCAGCAGCGTTTGCAGTGATACCAGCAAGACCGATCGGACTGGTAATCGGATTCATAAACCAGCTGTTGATACCGAATGAGTAGAAGAATACCGGAATAAAGATACAGAGCATAAAGCCCGGATAGGTCTGTCCGATACTGATCAGTGGTGAAAACAAGCTGGTAATCAGCTCAAATAAATCAATATTACACCAGTAAATGAGAATTGTAGTAAGTACGAGCACGATAATTCCGGGAATAACCTGATTCAGCCAGCGAATCAAAAAATCAGGAAGAGATACAGAATCCTCAAACAGATGCAGCTTGAAATACAGATTACTAATCACAATGGTTACGATTCCCGCAAAGAATGCAGAAATCATGCCGGAGCCGCCAAATCTTCCAAACGCCACCTGAAACTGGAAATCCGCAATAGACGGTTTGATTACCATAAAGAACATCATTAAAGCGATCAAGCCTGTAGACACGCCATAATCCTTGAATCCATATTCCTTTGCGCCATGATAGCCAACCAGAAAAACAAGTGTCAGTGACATAATGCCAAAGCTGAAATTATAGACCGGAGAAAGATCCGGAAGGAAGGATACATAGCCTGCAAGCAAATTATATATGGAGATAATACTACCCAGCAGCAGAATCGGTACATTGGCCATCAGTGCCCCGGATAGCGTACGTATAATCTTTTTATCCATGGCCTTAGCGACCTTCGGTGCAAAGCTGGAGCCCAGCCAGTTAATAAATGTATTCATAGTGCTACCCCTTTTCCTTTAACGTTTCCATACACAATGCAAGCAATCCTTTTCCATCCAGACCTGCATACATATCCTTCGGTATGATCAGTACCGGCACAGCATATGGATCACACATCGCCTTTAATTCCTCAAATGCATAGGATAAGTGCGGTCCGATGAGCAGGATATCCGTTTTTGGTAGATCATCCGCAATATTGTTTTGGCTTTTAGCTTCCACCTTAGCCATAATCCCCTGCTTTTTTGCTGCACCGCGCATCTGCTGTGCCAGAAAGCCGCTGGACATCCCTGCTCCGCAGCATAATAATATATTCAGTTTTTCCATCTTTTCTACCTCCTGTTGGTACGGGAACTGTTCCACGCCTATATTATCTCCGGTATAAAGAAAATGCTCAACCAGTAAACTTTCATCACCGTGGTGAAAGTTATCACATTTTCATCCCTGCAGTGAAAAAGATTCGTTTTGCATTGTTTACATCTTGCATTATAATAACAGTAAGGAGAGAGGTATGCGTATGAAAAAGAAACATGAAGAGCTTGTTCATATAATCAGACAGCAGAAACAGCCGATTTCTTCCACACAGCTTGCCAGACTGCTAAACGTTACTCCGCGATCTGTAAAAAACTACATCGCCGCCATACAGGAAGAGTTTCCTAATCTGATCGCGGCAGGCCCCAGAGGATATCGCATTGATACGGATACGGATGTGAATACAGATCATGATATCCCGCAAACATACCGGGAGCGCAGTGCGTATATTATCCGGCAGTTTTTTATTGATCATGTGGAGGCGATCGACCTCTATGATCTTTGTGATGAGCTGTTTCTTAGCTATTCCTCTATCAAAGGACTTTTAAATCGCATGAATCGCGAATATCAGGATACCGGGATCACCTTTCGATGCCGTAATGATATGGTGTATGCGGATGGGGAGGAAAGAAACAAACGGAAATTTCTGACAGACATCATCTATCAGGAATCAAGCGAGCGCTTTGTGGATTTACAGACACTGAAGGATATATTCCCCAATCTGAATGTGCAGCTGATCCATGATATCCTTCATGATATATTCAAAAAGCACAGCTGTTATATCAATGATTTCGGTTATACAAACCTGACACTGCATCTTGCCGTACTGCTTGACCGTATGCAAAGCGGCAATACCATTGAACATTCACAAACAAAACAGCCTGCGCTCTCAGATATCACGCGATCCGTAATTGACGAATTAGAGAAAGGCTTTCATGTTGCCTTACTGGAAGGAGAACGCTGTGATATTCACAATCTGGTCAGCACCAGCATCAATCTCTGCCATACGGAAAGTCGGCAGGAGCTGATTTCCATCGTTGGCCAGGACATCTATGAAATCACACAGACTGTCATATCCTCCGTCAACCGGCAGTATGGGCTACAGCTTGATAAGGATACGCTGCTGTATCCGCTTGCCTTACATTTCAAGAATCTATTTGCCCGCTGTAAGAGAAATACCTCATTGCGCAATCCGCTGCTGGAAAGCATTCAGGCATCCTGCCCTATGCTGTTTGACTGCGCCATTTATGTCGCAAATTATCTGGAGGCTTCCTGTAACCTCCATATCACTGCAGATGAGATTGCTTATCTGGCTATGCATATCGGCGCAGATATTGAACGGCAAAGCAGTGATAGCGGAAAGCTGAAATGCGTACTGCTGTGTCCGGATTATCAAAACAGCAGGCAGGAAATTTACAATTATCTTCTCATTCATTTTGATTCTGAAATCTATATCAGTGCTGCATGCTCCTATGAAGCACAGCTACCGGATACAGCAATCGACCTACTGTTTACAACGGTACCCGTACAAAAAGAGTATGCACACATGCTGGTGATTCCGCCGTTGAAAAAAGCAATGGATCTTAAGCAGATATTTGAGAAAATACAGGAGGTTATGGATCAGAAAAAGCTGCAGATCCTCTCTGAGAGCTTCTCTGACTTTTTTCATGAATCACTTTTCTATCTGCATACAGATGGCAGTATAAAAAAAGAACAGTTGATTCGCATTCTGCACGATAAGCTGTATGCACAAGGCTATACCTCTCCATCCTTTTATGAGGATGTAATCAAGCGTGAGGAGGCCGCTTCCACTGCCTTTGGATGTATTGCCGTCCCTCATTCTATGAAAATGGATGCCAGCAAGACCGGCATAGCACTCGCCCTGTCAAAGCAGGGAATCACATGGGATAAGCAAATTGTTCATGTAGTCCTGTTGATTGCAATTCATGAGCAGGAATCACACTTGTTTAGAAAGCTGTACGAAGCCCTGATTCTACTATTCTCTCAGGAGCATGTACCCGATCAGATCAGGGAATGCAAAACCTTTCAGGAGTTCAAACAGCTTTTACTGACCCTGACAAATTAACTGCTTCTTTACATAATCATCCTTACAGAATAAACAGCAATATCCATAGCCTGTCTTTCTAATAAGGATGTTTTTTTACGCATTGTTTCATGACAATTTAATTCTTGCATATTTCTGCTCGTTTAATTATGAAAATACAACAAAAATCAGTCATTATCATAAATATACAAGCAAATTCGCTTGTAATCATTAAAATAATCTCGTATAATATAGCTATCGATATGTATGCAGGCTACTATCCGCATACCCGGATTATTCATACATCACGCAAGAATACATACCTATGATAAGCTAAAAAGATAGGAGATGAACGACATGCTGTCAGCTGAAAGAAAGCTGTATATTCTAAAAAAACTGGAGTCGGAACAGACCATACAGGTTAAACAGATTGCTAAGGAACTACGCGTATCGGAATCCTCCATACGCAGAGACCTTCTGGAGCTGGATGACGAGAATAAAGTTGACAGAATATACGGAGGTGCTGTAAAAAAGGAAAGAGAACGCATTCTGACAGATGAAGCGGAAATAAAAATGATGGAGCGTATGTCAATTCATTATGATAAAAAGCTGCGAATCTGCAAAGCTGCCAGCAGTCTGGTAGAGGATGGGGAGTGTGTCTTTCTGGATGGCGGTACCAGTATCGTCCCAATGATTCATTTTCTTGGCAGCAGACCAGTCAAAATTGTGACGAACAATCACCTGATTGTCCAGAACATTCAAAATCCAAAGGCTAAAATCATTGTCATCGGTGGTGAGTTTAATACAAATTATCGTATGAGTGAGGGGAATGAGGCTCAAAATATGCTTCGTCTCTATAATTTTGATCGGGCCTTTATCGGCTGTGCAGGTGTTAGTCTGGGCATGAAGAAGGCTTTCACTGCCGAGATGGCGACAAGAGAGCTGAAACGTATTGCGATGGAATTATCAAATCATAAGTATCTCCTGATTGATGACAGCAAGCTGCATGTAAAGGGCTTCTGTACGTTTGCTCAGCTTGATGAATTTGAAGAAGTTTTTATCAATCGCACGACAGGAATGGGGACACTTCCAGATCATTTTATAGCAGTGAAATAGCAAAGATGCTCCTGCTTCCTCCATTATACAGGCAAATAGAATACTGCAGAGCAACCCTTTCTGTGTCGTCTGGAAGCATTGTCTCAGCGGACATTGTATTCAGGAAGGAATTCACTACTCTGTTTTTGTCATACTCTTTTTTATAAAACAGCTTTGCTTGCAGGAAGCTGTTATTTTCTTTGTCTGTTCGCTTCATCGGCATTCCTATCATATTAAATAATGAAAAAATCACCGATGTGGTATCGATGATTTCATATGATTACAGCTCTTCCGAAGGGAGATTACAAACATGACAGATGCTGTCTGGAAAAGGAGATGTCTGTATTTCAGAAGTAATCTGCATCATACCTAATAGCAGTCTGATTGCTTCTATCTGCATAGCCACAGAGCTACGATGATGTACTCCCTGTCAGCTACTTTTATAGAGGTAATCTCCTTGCTTTGCTTTAATAAGATAATCCCGGATCAAAGAATCCAATAAGGACTCCGACAACAGCAATCACAACCATGAGCAGCATGATTTTAATTGGACTGATACCTTTCTTCGCCATCAGCCACCAGCAGCCCATTACAAACAACAGGGTCAAAACACCTGGAAATGCACCGTCCAACTTTTCCTGCAGCATTACCGGAACCTCCTGTGTGCCGGTAATTTTTTCGATTACGTTAGAGCCTTCAATTACCAGCTCCTTCTTGTCCTGAATAGATGAAGTAAGCTGTACAGCAGTTGTTATAGAGACCCAGGTACCTGCCATAGCCCCGACGATTACCTGTCCCATTACGATAACAGATTCACGCAAAGCAGTTGCCTGCTCGCCGACAATCACCTCCACGGCAGAGCCGCCAAGCTCATACCCTTTCCCATAGATCCATTTCTGGAATAAAATACTTGTGACATTCCATACAACGATATAGAATAGTGGACCAATGAGGGAGCCTCCTTCCGAAAGACCTAATGCAATGCCCAGCAATACCGGGATATAGGTACCGACAATCAGCGAGTCGCCAATACCGGCAAGCGGTCCCATTAAACCAGCCCGAATACCATTGATCATCTCATCATCAATTTCTTCTGCTCCATTTGCACGTGCTTCCTCAAGACCTGCCGTAATCCCCACAACAATGGAACCAATCTGCGGCTCTGTATTAAAGAATGGATAATAGGTCTTCAGCTTCTCGGCCTGTTCATCCTTGGAGTCATACAATTCCTGAACAATCGGCAGCATGGACCACATGTAACCGAAGGTCTGCATATGCTCATGGGAGAAGCACGTCAGATTGCCATAAAACCAGCGCCAGAAGGATTTGGATAAGACTTTTTTTGAAAGCTTCTTCATATTAGATATCCTCCTCATCGTTCGTATTTGCCTGTGAACCTCTCAAGCGAATCATCGTCATCTGATAATTGATCAGTGCGAATACAGCACCGACAGCAGTTGCCGCAATCAGTGTTAAATGCATGGATGCCGCAACCGTGAATCCAAACAGGAAGAAAATCAAATTGGTTGCTTTGCTTACTACAGATTTCAGCAGGATTGCAATCCCCACAGCAGGCAGTAAGCTGCCGATGGTAAATAGTGATTTCATATACCAGGAATCCATTGGGAGTGCGGTTTTGAAGTCCGTTACAGCTCCAGCTCCATAATAGGTAATCAACATAACAGGAATAAAGGATACAAGTATATGAGAAATCAACGGAAGTATCACATTGACCTTTGTTATGATACCAAAATCCTTCTTATCCAGTCTTGCCCATCCGATGTGCTGCCAGACAAGATTCATCATAGCAGTTCCATAAAATTGTACCGTACCCACGGTTCCAACCAATGCGCCAATAGATCCGGCAAGTCCCTGTGCTTCCGGACCGCCAAGATCAAGCCCCTGTGATTTCGCTGTTGCATAGGCGAGCGGAATACCGATATACGATACCGCACGCAGATCGGCTGCAACCGTTCCTCCAGGTGTCACGACTGCGATATAAATAATCTGCATAGGTATAGCCAGTTTGATACAGCCCTCTACATCTCCCAAAATCAAACCAACAAATAATGAGGCGATCAATGGACGATTTAATGTATAGTTGCCAATCGTCGTTCCCAGTGCAGCTGGAATGGAAGCAGCTGTACAGCTCATAAGACCAAGCAGTGCAGCCTGTACCCAAGTAATCATAAATTCATCTCCTTTTCTCTGCATAAAGCAGCCCAGCAACAGGTCGTCTTTCTCATATATAACGGCCCCTACCCCTTGAAAAATCAGACCTGCTGTAATTACAATGGTATTATATTTAATTGTGTAATCGTTTACAAAACTATAAATAGCAGTGTCCTTATGGTATATGCATAATCGTCAGTATATTTGCGTATTCTTGCGTATTTTAGGGCATTTCTATTACAATCCTGCATATTCAAAGGATATATAGTTTTGTTTCTTAGAAATACTATATTCGAAATTGCTATTTTTATTGGTATTATCGGAAATATAGCAACCATAAGCCATCTTTATATCCATTCATCTGATTAGTTTGCGAAATTTCTGTTTCTTAAAGGAAGATGAGATGATTTTAATGAGCACATTCCATCGTTGACTTAACTTTTCGTTATGGAAACATTTCTGTTCCCTTTAAGCAATCTCTTTTAGCTATGTGTACTCTACGTCACATATCCTAGTAAGAATTATCATTTTCTTTTGTAGATATTTATGTAGAAAAATTCTTTCAATCCTGTCTGTACGTCTATACATGCTTCGCTTCACATACCGTAATATACCGGTGTAACGTCTTTGCATACAATAAACAGGAGGAATATGCCCACACAGCTTAGCCTGAAAAAAGCGACTGAGAAAATACCATAAAAAAGAGGCATCCCTATTTGCCTCTTTCGATATTCTTCGTTTTTTATCCCTGCTTAGTAATTATCCGTTGAAACCTTGTTGTCGAGTCCTAAAACTACCGGTACAGACTTGTATCCAACACCCATACGATCGATTCCCATATCGATCAGCTGCAGGAAATGCTCTCTGGTACGGATGCATCCACTTCCCTTAACCTTACATTTACCGTCAACCTCTTCCATCATGACCTTAATGATTTCAGGAGTTGCGCCGTGTGATTCAAATCCGGTTAAGAAACCTGTACTTGTTTTAACAAAATCTGCACCTGCATCAATACAGCATTTGCATGCTTTGCGCACCTGTTCCTCGTTCAAGGCATCTGTTTCAAAAATCACTTTGATTTCTCTGCCATATTTATGAGCTGCATCCGCACATGCTTTCAGATCCTTCGTGACTTCATCAAACTTCCCGGAACGAATCAGACCAAAATTAGCAACAATATCCACTTCTTTCACAGTATCATATTTTGCGACGATTTCAATCTGCTTTACTTTCGATTCTGTTGAGCTTGTACCGAATGGGAAATCACATACCGGACACAGCATCGTTTCGCTTCCTTTTACATATGGTTCACAAAGATCCATATATCCCGGATTGATACAGATTGTAGCGCAGCCCAGCTCTACGCCGTCTTTTGTAAGAGCAATGATATCTTCCTCTGTAAATTCAGGTTTTAATACGGAATAATCAATATACTGTGCAAGCTCCTTTGTCGTCATTTCACATGCTTTTTTTGTTGGTTTCATTTTGTCACCTATTACACCATAGTGCCCTTTCTTACAATGCTATTATAAGACTGTCACAAAACAAAATCAAGCATTTTCATTCATTTATACATTTTGCATCTATATATTTGAATGTTTTTGCTCACTTTAACCAACATTTATATATAAAGCGAAGAAAACAAGCAAAAGAATGCCCTGCTATAAGCTATCTCGCCTAAGCCCCTCTCAATCGTCTGGCTGTGATACCAGTTTATATGGAAATGACAACTGTTGAAGGTGCCGACATGCGGTTTTTCTCAAAGATTGTAATATAGCTATGGATTAGATAAAATAACAGCCAGCAAATGAATCATGAAGGCGTATATCGGATTCAAGAATAGCTGCACCATACAAAAAACACGGCGCTAACCGTGTTTTCTTTATGATTTTCTTAGTAGTTTTTAGCTTCTTCAGCGAAGTGAGCTCCGGAGTATCCACATACCGGACATGCCTTAGGTGCTGCAGTTCCTTCGTGACGGTATCCACAGATATCACATACCCATACAGTAGCTTCGTCTTTCTCAAATACCTTGCCGTTCTTTACGTTCTCCAGCAGCTTCAGATAACGTTCTTCGTGGTGTTTTTCGATTTTAGCAACCTGCTCCATCTGGAAAGCAATTTTAGCAAAGCCTTCTTCTTTTGCAGTTTCAGCGAATCCCTTGTACATGTCAGTCCACTCATAGTTTTCACCAGCAGCTGCATCCTCCAGGTTTACCGCAGTTGTAGGAACCTTATCCTCGTGCAGAGCCTTGAACCACAGCTTTGCGTGCTCCTGCTCATTACGTGCAGTTTCTTCAAAGATATCAGCAATCTGCTCCATACCTTCTTCACGAGCCATCTGTGCATAATACGTATATTTGTTACGTGCCTGAGATTCACCAGCGAATGCTGCCATTAAGTTCTGTTCTGTCTTAGATCCTTTTAATTCCATGTTTTTTTCCTCCATTTTTAACTTTACATTTTCTGATCAGTGTTTCTGATCCAAACCGTTTTGCTTTTTCAAGCACTCTTCGCAGATACCCTCTGCCATCATATTGTGTGTCTTGATTGGAAGTCCCGTCTGTTTTGACATTTCCTCGTTGAATGACTCAAGATAAGGAATATCCAAATCAAGGATGCGGTCGCACTTAATGCAGTGCAGGTGATAGTGCGGTTTACAAGTTTTATCGTACTGATAACCATCTATAGGATGCGCAATCTTTTTGACTTCATGCATCTCACATAAAATATTCAGATTTCGATAAATCGTCGCCAGACTAATTTTCTGGCCGCCGGCATTCATTTCCTGAAAGACCTGCTCCGGTGTGACATGACCCTCTATCTGTTTCATATAATTCAGTATCATATCACGCTGCTTGGAAGACTTTCTTATCATGTCAACCTCCAATCTTAAGAACCATTCTTATTATATACCCGTAAACCTGTTTCGTCAATAGTTTTAAGAATAAAATTAAAAATAATTCTTAGTTTCTTCTTTTAGAAATATCCAAGGATTGCTTTACTTTTTGTTCAACAGGACAACACACTGTGCCTGCACACCTTCCTCACGACCGACAAACCCCAGCTTTTCCCCGCGGGTTGCCTTGATGCTAACCTGTTCCATATCACAGTGCAGTGCCTCTGCGACATGTTTTCGCATTGCCGGGATATGCGGTGCCATCTTGGGACGTTCTATCATGATCATGGCGTCCAGATTACCGATTGCGTATCCCTTTTCATCCATAATCTTATATACCTGCTTCAGCATCCATAAAGAATTCATATCCTTATATCTCTCATCCGTATCCGGGAAATGCTTACCAAGATCACCCAGAGCCAGCGCCCCCAGAATACTCTCCGCTATTGCATGCAGCAGCGCATCTGCATCGGAATGCCCAAGCAGTCCCAGCTCATGCTCGATTTCCACGCCTCCCAGAATCAGCTTTCTTCCTTTTACCAGCTGATGTATATCTGTAGATTGTCCGATTCGTATCATACAGACACCTCCTCTTATATTTATATAGTGTATCGCAGATTGACAAAAGACGCAATTCCCCTCGTTTATTTCACATGGAAAACAAATATAGTTTGGATTTCTTACTTTTTTGTAATTTGTAGAAAAATACTACAAAATGAAAGAACCTTATGGTATTATTAAACTATAATAAAAATAGCAAGGGAGAGAAACAAATGAAAAAATTAGCCGCACTGGTATTAAGTTTTGGTATGCTGTTTTCCATGGCTGCCTGTTCCGGTTCTAAGGTAAGCGACGATGCACTGGATAAACTGGAATCCTCTGTAAAGAAATTCAGCGAGGTAAAAAACGCAAATTACGCTGCAGATATGGATATGACGGTAGATAAGGAAAATGCAAAAATCAAGCTGTATGGTAGCTTCATTACAGAAACAAAGAAGCCTCTGCAGATGAGCATGATCATGGACATGGAAGCAAGTGGACAGAAGCTGGAGAAATACATGCAGCTGTTCGTTAAGGATGATACCATGTATTTGAACATGATGGACATGATGAAACAGAAAACAAGCCTGAAGGAAGCAATGGGTACTGCAAGTATCCCAAATGTAAACTTTGATGCAGATACCTTTAAAATGAATAAGGAAGACATGAAAAAATTCCTGAAGGAAGCGTCTGTAAAAGGAAACGACCTGAAGCTTTCCTTCGATATTGAAAAAATCAACGAAGAGGCTAAAAAGGAAACAAAGAAAAACAATGTTACGGATGCGAATGTAGAATTCAAGAAGCTGGATATGGATGTCACATTAAACAATGACTTCATGGAGAAAGCAGTCATCACCATGGAAATGACGAATACCAAGGGAGAAACCAAGCAGGAAATGAATGGTACGATATCTCTGAGCGTAAAGGATATTAACAAGGTTTCCAGCATCGACTTCCCGGACTTCAAGGACTACAAGGAAGGCAGCATAGAATAAGCATGTAACGGCCGTTGAACTCTTAGCTTCACGGCCTTTTTATAAACAGAAAGAGGGATGAGGAATTTGAAAAAAGCACTGGCATTACTGACCTGTACGCTGATGGTTTTCACACTGGCCGCATGCAGCAGTAAGAGTAAAATCAATGAGGATGCGTTGGATACGTATGCGAAAGCAACAACAAACATGACAAAGCTGAAATCTGCAGCCTTCGATATGAA
The DNA here is from genome assembly GCF_024463855.1 of Clostridium sp. DFI.1.208. Classification (NCBI taxonomy): domain Bacteria; kingdom Bacillati; phylum Bacillota; class Clostridia; order Eubacteriales; family Clostridiaceae; genus Clostridium; species Clostridium sp. DFI.1.208. The sequence goes on from NZ_JANGCA010000085.1 coordinate 11,295, forward strand.
GCTGCTGGTTGATGCAGATGAGATGGATATGCATGCGAAAGTGACCATGGATGGAAAGTATAATGCGGAAAAGAAGCTGCAGCTGGCCTTGCACATGGATGCTGCTGTAAACGGAATCGGGCTTGACGATCTGGCATCATTTTATATGAAGGATGATGTTATGTATGCAAACATTATGGATATGGAAAAGGAATACAAGGAACTGGATGATCAGCTGTTAAGCAAGCTAAAGCTTGATAAGGAAACCGGTGATCCAAAAAAGAATGTTGAAAAGAGCTTTGAAGAAATGACAATGGAAGTAAAGGATGGCAAGAAGGTCATCACTGCTGTCATGAATAAAGATGGACTAAGCAACGCAAAGGATTATGCAAATAAATCTATCGATGATGATACCTTCAAGATTGGTGATGGGTTTAAAGTCACAGGTGTGCGTGAAGGAGCCTATATTCTTACCGTTAATAAGCAGAATCAGTTTGAACGCGTAGAAATGAAGATTGCGGCTACCTATGAAATGGATGATGCGGATGGGAAAAAGGAAACCGTCGACATGACAATCAACCTCATTGTGAATCTGAATGATATCAATCAAGTAAATAAAATTGAATTTCCATCCTTTAAAGACTACAAAAAGGCAGACAGCAAAAAATCAGACACAAATGATCTGCTGGATGATTTAAGTAATGAAAGCTGAAGTGAAAAGTTAAATTCCACTTTCAAAAGGCGAATAAAAAATGTGGAACTTTCTTCTACAGAAGTCTATACAGAGCATAAATATAGCGTTAGAAAGGGTTTCAAATAGGTAGAAGTAAG
>NZ_JANGCA010000086.1:0-12080 GCF_024463855.1 Clostridium sp. DFI.1.208
AGCAAGCTTCCTGAAGACTTCGTTCGACTTGCATGTATTAGGCATGCCGCCAGCGTTCATCCTGAGCCAGGATCAAACTCTCCATTTGATTTAGCTCTAACGCATGACTTGCGTTTGAATTTCATTTAGTTATCGTTATTTCCGAGAATATTGTTTTCTCAAATAATTGACGTTTCCTGTTCAGTTTTCAAAGACCGAAATTTCTATTTCGTGCGCCGCTGTTTCTCATCAGCGCTCGTATATAATACAACGAATAAACCCTTGTGTCAACAACTTTTTTCACTTTTTTCACTTTTTTATTTATTATTGTTTTTACTATCTCGAGAACGCTTTATTTATATATAAGGATAGCACATGTATACACAGACAGGGAGCCTCCATGTTCAAATCTATGCCTTACGAATTCTGAACAAGCAGGAGCTATCTCAATCCTTCGTTTAAATTACGTAAGAAAAATCCTAAGCATAAGCTCCCAGGTTTCTATGCATTCTCTATTTCTTCAAGATATAACGGCAGCAGAGCTTCCTGATAACCACTATATGCATGCTTTTCAAGCTCTCTGCAAAGTGCCTGTAATTCCTTCGTCCTGCAGTTTTGCAAAGACAAAAGACGCTTTTCACTAATTGGTGAGGTCGACATAATCATATGATATTCCTCCACTGTACTTTTCCATAGATATAGATCGTCTTTATATCGCTGCTTCAACTTATCTGCTATCAGTACCCCTTCCGGATCGAAGTCTCCGGCATAATACATAGGGATTTTACTCTTCTGTATGAAATCCAGCAATACATAGCCGCATAGATTTAGCTGACCGTTTGTACATACAAAACCGATATGCTTCTTCCCAAGTTTCTTTCCGTGCAGAAACAGAGAGCGGAATACCGATGGATTCTCTACAATATAAACCGCCTTTATATCCTCTGATATTCTTTTAATCTGCTGTAGATTATACAGTGATACTGTCCAGCCCTCATAACGTTCAAAAAACGCTTCCCATCCCTTATGTATGGTTTCATTCCTGTCGATTGCATTCAGATGTGCAATCATACATATGTTGGACAAATCGTCTTTTAATAAGCCGGCATCATAATACAGCTTATTTTTCTCAGCCAGGCTGATCTCCTGTTCTTCAACTCCAAAGATATAACAAATCCCCTGAAACAGCATGGTATTCTCAATGCCTTTATCAAAGAAGTGTGGATCCTGAGATATCGTAGAAGCGAATACTGCTATGGTTTCAATTTCCTGCCTCCAGACTGGCAGCTGGTTCATCGCTTCCATGATATAACACACGGTCTGCTGTTTATTATTGTTCAACAGCTGGCGGATATTCGCATAGCTTTTATGATTTGTTTTTTGCATCCAGGTCAGCCATTCTCCGGCTTTTGTGTTTTCATAGCATTTTTTCAAGGACAGGATATCCTGCTGTTCCTTGTGAGCTTTTATTTCTCTTTGTTTCTTATTCGTCAGTATGTGCTCCCCTTTATAAATTTCAAGAACACGAAGGAAGTCGCTTCCTGCAAAACGGCTATCCTCGATCCCCTTTTTCCAGATAGAATAAGGTATGGAGATATCACAGACTCCCCAGTAATCCTTTCCAAGGAATCCACCGATTGCCTCACGCTCATCATCCTCAGGATCTTTGATACGTACCGTACCGCCAAAATGCTGCAGCTTCTGATATTGACGAATCCACAGGTCTATCACACGCTGAAATCCTGTATCCTGTAAAAGATATTGAGCAAATGCTTCCTCTATCATAGCTGCTCTCCCTTCATGTGCTTTATATGCCGTCCCATTCGCACAAAATAATAGTTACAAAACGAGTGGTTTCCAGACGGAATCTGACAGCCCTTTCCTGAGGCAAATACAGAATGCTGCTTCCTAAAATAGCTGAGCTTGGATAATTTCGTACCGCAAACCTTTTCAAGATACGGCACCTGTCCCTTTCTTCAATATACAAATACTTCTCCCAGCCATCCCATTTGTATGAGTAGTCCTCTCCTGTTGCATAGCCTCTTTGATTCAGCTGCTTTTTAATAACAGTTTACATCTCAATCTGCAGGCTGTTTAAGAATCAGATCCTCCATATTCCCCACGACAAGCCGCAATTCAAAGCCTTCATTTTCATCATATGCCTCTGCCGATTGAATCAAAGTTTTGTTTTCTTTAAAATATTGGTTTTTTCTACGCCGGAAAAATCCAACAATGTCCAAGGCATCCTGATCCAGCTGTGCCAATTCCTTTTGTAAGACTGTCTCACCGACTTGAGCCAGATTCCATCCCAAGGATGCCAGCTTGATAACTGCGCTAAACTCTTGAAAACATAAATTATTCGCATTGCCCATCGGGGCGATAAAGTCATGCATAAGCTCTGAAAAATTATCATGCTGGATACGTTCCGGTATAGGATCATATTTTATATCATGATCATTGATATATGCGCCCTTCGTATTTCTAAGCCGTACTATATACTCATAAAAATCTTCTGCTTCTTCCAGCGTAACGTCCTGTTTCATAAGAATTTCCGCAACAGAATCTAAAACAAATTCATTTCGGAATTGAAAAAAGGATCCCTTCCAGCGATGCTCAGGTAATACATTCTGTAAATCATTAAGAAGATATATACCGATGACTTTCATCCGATACAAGTTGTCCTTATCTTCATCGTACAATTCGATATAGTCAGGTGTAACATCTACAATACGATATTCACCATAGTGCTCTTGCTTCCAATCCCTCAGTATACTTCTGTCACTTTCATTCCACTTTCGGCTGGCGAGAAATTCTTCAAGACATTGCGGATGTGATCCGATATAGGTTAATGCCTGGTTCATCTTCTGATGCTTATTGGGTTCCTGCATGAGCAATACACTGTATACATGCTTTTTATAAACAAATTTCATATATTCCTCACGAAGCCTTGTCAATTTTTTTGTATCCTTCTTATGTAAATAATTCATAGTATGTCCTTTGTATCACCATAGCTTACGAGATTCGTAAGACTGTCATATTCCTTTCTTCTTTCAATTTATTATTTTAACATAACCCATGCCAGCATAGGGGCTCTTTACCTATATTCTTGTTCAAAGTCTTGCTGGTTTATGCCCTTTTTCGATTCCGCAGTTTTTTAATAAGCAGACACACTCCCAGTATAAGAGCTGCTGTCGCAGCCATCCCTATAAGCAGACTGCCCTCTTTTTTGTTTTCTTCATATGCCTTTACATAGGCTTCTTTTGCAGCCGGATAAAAAGCAGTATCCTTTACAGCATCAAGAAAGTCAAGATTCTGTTCCTCCCCTTCTTCTCCGTCCTCTTTTCCATTGTCTTTCGCAAGCTGAAGCAATTGCTGTTTTTCCTTTTCATAGCTCTTAACGGATGTGTCGTATGCTTCCTTATATGTAGTTTTAAATTTTTCCAAGCCATAATCCTCAACATCGGAAGTGCTTTTATCATTATATACATATTCATACGCATGCTTCTTCGCCGTGTCCTGCAGAGTTGTTTTCACGTGCTGTTCTGCTTCGTCAAAGGCTGTTTTATAATATTCTATATATTTACTTTCTATAATTTTAGATGGCAGTTTTTTCAGCTGATATGCTTCCTTTTCCAAAGCATCTCTTTTACCGTTTTTCTCTGCCAGTGAAGCCGTGTTGTCCATAAGCTCTGTTTCTGCTTTTTCATAGGATTTTTTAAAGGCTGCTTTGTATTCTTCCTTTGAGTATGCGTAATCTGCATCTTCCAGTGTTTTATCCGGATTCGTAATTTTGAAGGAATATCCATCCGTAGTCCCTTCTTTTGCATAATCAATTTTTGGCTGTACAGGAACTTCAACTTTTGGTTCTGCCTCTTGAATCGGTTGTGGTGTGCTTGGAGACGGTGTCACAGAATTATTTGTTGATGGTGCTGTTGTCCCTCCTGAGGAGCTTGCACCTCCTCCATTATGACAGTGATATTCGCCATAAGCCAATCCCCATTTTTCACAGTTTGTACGACATGTGTGGCAGCCATTGCTGTCTGTTCTTCCCGGATGTGCCTGAATAGAGGCAGATGTCGGTAATACAAGAACCAATGCGAATGTTGCGAACGCTAATAATTTTCTCATTTTTTCACCCTCCTAGACTATGAGTAAATTACAAACCTCTTCCCTCCTTCCCTATATATTTTATTATAACGCTTACAATCATACTTTTGTATTTTTTTATAAAACATTAGCTATACAAATACCCGGCAGTATACCTGGCACGTAAAATCGGTTTTTCCTACTGCTGTCTGTACGATAATGCAAGCCGGTTTCATATATAAATGAGCTGCTATGGCTATTGTAGGATTATAACGATAATGCATTCATAATACCATGGATATGATGATACTGCTCAGACAGAAAGAGAGTCTTTTGAAGGGAAAGTATTCAGATAAGCATGTAAAGTGTGTATGCCTGCCTGTATAATATGGAGTATACTTATTCTATACATATAATGGAGGTGATCTCATGAGTGTAACTATTGCGGATTTAGTAAAGCTTCCCTCTCTTCGTGATGCCTGTGTTGTCGCAGGTGCGAAGGGCATGAATAAAGCTGTTGCATCGATTTCTGTTTTGGAGTATGCAAATGCACAAGCATTAAAGGATGAATTGTTTTATCCGCTGCCTTTTGAGGGTGGTGAGGTTGTCATCAGTGCGCTGATCTGTATCAAGGATGACCCACAGGCGCAGCTAAGTGTCGTTAAAAAGCTATGCGAAGGCGGTGAGGCCGCTTTGATACTGTATTATGTTGGAATTTATCTAAAGGAACTGCAGCCGGATATGCTGGAGTATGCGGATACCCATGGATTTCCTATCATTTGCATGCCATTAAAACAGGATACACTGCGCTACAGTGAAGTGATCATGGAGGTCAGTGAGAAAATCCTGCAGGATCAGATGATCAATCAATATTTCGTCAGTGATATGCTGGATACGATTGCACAGCTGCCGGCACATCAAAGAAGCATGGATACTCTGCTGCGGATGCTGAGTGACCGCCTTCGATGTACGGTGCTGCTTCTGGACCATCGGGGTGGTGTGCTTCATGAAGCGGCATGGCCTCGCGGATTACAGCTGGATACCAAAGAAATTTTATCCCTGTTATCAAACAGCCATATGGCCGCAGCTAGGTTGTCGGAATCTCATTATCAGATATACAGCAGCTATATTAAGCATGAAACACAGGATATGCGCATGCTGTTGATTCGTGAACATACGGTACTTCCAGATACAAGTATAAAGCAGGCACAGGAGGTTGTGCAGCTCTTCGTAACCATATGGAGTCAGGAGCATGGCAATATACAGACCGATCAGTTAATAGCTGCGATTCTGAATGATGAGCCGGTAAAGATGCGAAGGCTTGCGGATATGCTTCATGTCAATGTTTCCAGTATTCATTGCATGTATATGGTAACTGCCGCAAAGCAATCTTTAATTTCCGATGACTGGTTGCAAAAACTACAGAATTGCTGCGAGGTGATTTTAAAGGAGCATTATCATACGTTAATGATTGCCAGAAAGGATGCCTACGTATTGATGTTTGCCGGTGAAGAGCAGATTGCAGAGAATGAGGTGCTGATTCCCTCTATTTTAATCGAGGAATTAAACGCTCGGGATTTTTCTACCATCATCTGTGGAAGCACACATTTGGAGAATACGGCACAGGTTCGTAGCGCCTATATCGCTATTTGTGATTTTATAGATGCCGCAAGAATCGTATACCCGTACCAGCATTGGCTGCCACTACAGAAGATACAGTATGCAAGGGAGTGTCAGCGGTTGATTGGTCTTGGCGAGGAAAAGGTACAGGAAATTATGTCTGTTTTGACAATGCACAATATGGACAGCGTGCAGCAGGAGGAGCTGCTACAGACATTATGTGTGTACCTTCTGGATGCAGATATGAGTATGCAGAGGACTGCCGAGCTGTTATTCCTTCATAAAAATACAATAAAGTATAGAATACGCCATTTGAAACAGCTGCTGCACTCTCCTATAACCGCCATGCCGGATAGTGCGTTCCTATATCAGGCATGTGCTCTGTATCGTATTCTGAATCATCGGGAGTAGTCATTGTCCAAATGGACAAAAACTACTCTTTTTTTTCTGCCTTTGCGCCAGTTACAAACGCTCCCTGCATACGGTATACTGGTTTCAAAATCAGAATGGAGTGATTTCATGAAAACGATAGGTTTAAAAGAAATAGAAGACATTGCAACAGGCGCTGCCTTACTTGGAGCTGGAGGAGGCGGTGATCCTTATATTGGTAAGCTGATTGCCATGAATGCCGTAACAGAATGTGGAGAGGTGAAGCTGATTGATCCTATGGAGGTTTCGGATGATGCTCTGGTAATTCCAATAGCCATGATGGGGGCTCCTACGATTCTTTGTGAAAAGGGAATCAGCGGGAATGAATATCAAACGGTTTACGATATGATGTCACGGTATTTCAATCAAGAGATTTTTGCAATCATGCCGATGGAAGCAGGAGGTGTGAATTCCATGCTTCCAATCGCTGCAGCAGCACGTCTGGGATTACCGCTGGTAGATTGTGACGGTATGGGAAGAGCGTTCCCGGAGCTACAGATGGTATCCTTTACCATTGGTGGAGCCAAGGCTACACCGATGGCGTTGACAGATGAAAAAGGAAATACGTGTATATTTGAAACGATTACCAATCAGTGGACGGAGGAGCTGGCTAGAAGCGTCACGATGAGCTGCGGCGGCTCTGTTACGGTTTCCTTATATCCGTTGGATGGGAAGACATTAAAGGAATATGGTGTGAAAAACATCGTTTCAAAATCAGCGATACTTGGCAAATGCATTCATACCATCAAGGAATATGAGGAAAATCCGCAGGAACGCTTTCTTCGTGAGACGGAAGGCTATTACCTGTTTAAGGGAAAAATTGCAGATGTGCGAAGAGAAACACGTGGTGCATTCAATTTCGGTAAGGTTCTTTTGGAAGGCATTGGTGAGGAAAAGGGAAAGCAGGCATATATTGAGTATCAAAACGAGAATCTAATCTGTGTGGTAGATGGCGTAATACGGGCCACAGTACCGGATTTGATCACCATCGTAGATAGTGAGACGTTTCTACCTGTTACGACTGATGGCTTAAAGTATGGAAAGCGCGTACTTGTCTGTGGAATTGCCTGTCATGAAATCTGGCGTACGAAAAAGGGACTGGAGCTGGTCGGACCGCAGTATTTCGGATGTGATACAGAGTATATCCCAGTGGAAATACGGGCGGGAAAGGAGAATGCATAATGTTTAAGCTTGGAATTGATGTCGGTGGTACCAATACAGATGCGGTATTGATTAACAGTGATTTACAGGTTGTAAAGAGCTTAAAGGTCGCAACCAGTCTGGATATTTACAGCGGAATCACAGAAGCTATTCATGAAATACTGAAGGATACAGATATTGATAGAGGCAGCATTACGCAGGCAATGCTTGGCACCACACAGTGTACGAATGCCATTGTTGAGCGTAAAAAGCTCGCACCGGTGGCACTGCTTCGACTAGGAGCGCCGGCGATGCTTGGGATTGCTCCGATGATTGACTGGCCGCAGGAATTGAAAGGATTTGTTGTGGCACAGGAAAGTGTTGCTGGTGGATATGAATATGATGGTAAGGAAATAGCTCCATTGGATACAGAAGCAATTCGTAGCTTTTTTCAACGGATAAAGGGGTCTGTTTCTTCCATCGCCATTTCCTGCATTTTCTCCCCTGTCAGAAGAGAGCATGAGGATATATGTGCAGATATCGCAAAGGAAATTCTCGGGAAGGATATCATTGTATCAAAGTCCAGCGAGATTGGTTCCCTAAGCTTTATTGAGCGCGAGAATGCGACGATTCTGAATGCAGGGTTGTACGAGGTTGCACGTTCGTTTACCGATGGGTTCGCGAAGAGCTTGCAGGAGGAGCAGGTGACAAATGCCAGTATTTATCTGAGTCAGAATGATGGAACACTGATGACGATGGAATATGCAAAGAAGTATCCGATATTGACGATTGCCTGTGGTCCGACAAATTCAATTCGCGGAGCTGCGTATTTGAGCGGCTTGCAAAATGCAATTGTGGCAGATCTGGGTGGAACAACAACGGATATCGGCGTTATTCAGAACGGATTTCCAAGAGAGAGCAGTGTCGCGGTGAGTATTGGTGGTGTTCGGACCAATTTCAGAATGCCGGATGTGATTTCCATTGGCCTTGGCGGTGGCAGTATTGTTCGCGAAGTCAATGGAGAAGTGCAGGTTGGCCCAGAAAGCGTTGGTTATGCTATTCGGAAAAAAGCAAAGGTCTTTGGTGGTGATACGATTACTGCGACGGATATTGCTGTTCGTTTAGGTATGGCAGATGTTGGAGATGCAGCCTTGACTAAGGATATTGATATGGCGTTTGCGAAAAGAGCGATGGCGGTTATCCGGGAGATGCTGGAGGATAGCATTGACCGCATGAAAATCAGCAGCCAGGACGTGGATTTGGTGCTGGTAGGCGGTGGATCCGTGATTGTGCCAAAGCAGCTGGCTGGTTGCAGGCTGGAGGCGAAGCCAGAGCATTTTGGAGTGGCAAATGCGATTGGTGCTGCCATTTCAAAGGTTAGCGGAACATGGGAGCAGTTGGTTTCATATGATGAGGTGCCTCGTGAGGAAGCAATTGAAAAGGCGAAGGCTGAAGCGGTTGATTTGGCTGTTGAGGCTGGAGCAATTCGAGAGACAGTACAAATTATCGATATGGAGGATGTACCATTGGCGTATTATCCGGGGAATACAAGCAGGCTGAAGATACGGGCAGCGGGTGATTTGAAAAGTGAATAGTGAAAAGAGCTGTTACTAAGAAGTAAAAGGTTTAGTGACAGCTTCTCTTGTATTTTATTATTTAAATATAATTTTTACATCGTCAATAAAAAAACTATTATTTTATTTGAAATATGCATTTAAATAAGGTTTTTAATCATTTTTCATGAACTTTATGATTACTTGTTACAAACATTGCTATTTGTATAAATTTCAAATATAATTTATTTAAACAAAAGAAACATATAGAGGGGGACATCATGAATAAGAATATAATTAATTATCTGAATGTAATTTTCGAAGCAACACAAGAAATGAGAAATCTATATGCATGTAAACAGTATACAAATCCATTAATCGCATTTAGAGGAGAACCGAAAGATTATGGTGACACAAAATTAATGCCTTCAATCTTTAGAGATGCAACATTAGTGGCAAAAGAAAAGCATCTTTTTGAACTAATTTGTGATTACGAATTAATTGATTATAGGAAAAGGAATATTGATAAAGCTATAGAAACGCAACATTATGTTTCCATAAGTAGAATGCTAGATATCACCTTTAATTCAGCAGTAGCGTTGTATTTCGCATGTTTATATGATCATATAAGTGATGCAAAAACTGATGGTTATATCTATATATTTTGCTTCCCTGAATATTATTCTCCACATTCAAATTATATAGAAGATTTTTATGATGACGTTTTAAACTCAAAATCAACAAAATCTTATTTCAAGAATTTCAAGGTATTCTCACACAGCTATTCTAATGATCGCATCAAAGCACAAAGTGGTGGTTTCATATTTTTTCCTGGAGAAGTTTTCAGTCCCATTAATGATGTGTATTATAGGAGAATACGTATTGCGGCCTCCGATAAAGATGAATTGAAAAACGAATTAGAATTAATGTTTCACATAAATTTTGTATCTAATTTTCGATTATCTGCATAAACACTACACTTTCGAACGTTTTGAAGTATAGACAAACAATAGTTTTACCACGATTTTACCACGATTGAATGAGCTTTGATATGACAATGGAAATGACGATAAAAGACACCTAAATGGTGTCTTTATAGTAGAAAATATAAATTTAATGCTAAAGAAATTAAAAATAAGCTAATCAAAACTACCTTACTTTTCTTTTTTATCTGCTTGTTAAAAGTTAAAACACTGATAATTCCTATATATGCCAGACAAACGATACACCATGTAAAAATAACATGAGAGTCTGGCAAAATATTATTTTGGAATATGAGAATCAGCATGCAAATAAAGAAAATCCATGTATCTATTTTTCTTCTTTTCATATCTAATACAATGACGCAGATTCAATAGTACGCGTGGTTTTATATACTTGTCTGCGCCCCATGCGCGTTCTGTAATACTTGGTGACTTTTATTTTTAGTCTTATCCCGTGATTACTGCTTGCATCAACTTGGCTATTGATTGTTCCTACAATTGTACTAATTGCACTTGCTCCTCCTCCAATGCCTTGCGCCCCTGGCACAAAAAATAGAATTGCTCCAATTACACCTGCAACACTAGCAGCACCACCAACAATGGATTTGATTTGTGCATACGAAATATATTTTGTTTCATAACTGCTTTCTGATCTATCTGAATAAAACGAAGCTTCTGGAGATAGTTCAGGATGTTCGCTCAAATCTATTGTCTCGCCCGTAAAAGAGGAGTATACAGTATTGGCGTTTTGATCATATTGTATGTAGTCAGTCATTCCTGTTTCAGAATTTAAAATATTGATTGTTCTGATGCCATCAGCTTCATTGACTGTGACCCAATTTTTACTATCTGCTTCATTTACCAGAAAAGTATTATCATCCACTTTATCAATTTGAATGGCCGTCTCGGCAGAATTGTTTGTGTCTGATAGTTCTGAAGCAAAAGCTGTCATGGGAGCTTGTAAAACAAGCAGAAGTGATAAGCTAATGCCTATTGTTTTTGATGCTATTTTTGAGCTTTTCATAATTAAATTCCTCCTTTAGTTAGTGTTATCTAACTAAATAATAATCCACTATAACTAAGATGTCAATATTTATTTACATTTTTGTCACACCTAAATATCGCAATATTATTCTACTGTTTCAGCCATTTTCTACAAAAGGCACATCTTACCTTTCTTCCTCTTGATTATTCAGCACAGGAAAGAAAAAGCCCTGTCAAGAGCCTTGCCACCACAGGTGGTGCTTTGCACTCTTTACGGGGCTTTTTGTTTGCGGTATCTTCCATGAAGGAGGAAAATCAAAGTCCTCTGTTCCACCTGTCTTTCAGATAATCTTCACAGTCCATATTATCAAAATCTAACTGTGGCGAAGTGTCGGGTATGTTGTTTCTGTTATCCATGTCCGCAAGTTGACGGAATATCCAGTCATCATAAGGGTCATGGTATTTATACTCTTTGGGCTGTTCTCTGTATCGGTCTAACCCTCGCATTTCCTTATGCACTCTCATCATACGCTCCAGTTTCTGACGCTGTATCAACTGCTTGATTTCCATAAGTTCTTCCAACTCCACAACCTCATTGGTAATGTAGTTATGGATATACTGCATGAGTTTGGTAACCTTGTAAAATCTGCACTCCTGTTCATTGTCGAAAAATTCATTTTCAGACAGATAGTCCAGGGAAACATTAAAATCCTGTTCCCTCTTGATAATATCCATGATGTATGGCTCGGTGTGGTCGATATACTTCCATTCTCCCGACAACAATTCATTCGGCGTGACACCCAGTACATCCATAATCTTTTCCAGCGTATCAAAAGAAGGATAATTTAGTCCTCTTTCAATCTTGGAAAGGCTCTGCATATTGATACCGATTTTGTCCGCCAGTTCCTGTTGTTTCATTCCTCTGTGTTTTCTTATGGTCTGTATGTTTTCTCCTAAAAAACTGATTTTCTTTTCGTAATGCTCCATAACTTAGTATAACCGCTCCTTTCGTTGCTTTTATTGGTATTTATAAGCATATCATACTTAATATATATCGAAAAGTCAACAAAAACTTCTTGACAAGTAATTCTAATGGTGTTATTATCGTATCAGATAGAGTGATTAAGCACGCTAGGGTCAATCACACGCTTGAGTAAGCATAGAAAATATATATTTTCGCTTTGATAGCATGAATAAGCATGGACTATCAGACCGAAAATAAGGTTTCTGACTGGGGCTGTTCCGTTTAGCCACGAGCCTTACAAGGCTCGTGAGCGTTAAGAACGGGGCAGACACAGGAAGAAAG
>NZ_JANGCA010000087.1:0-11780 GCF_024463855.1 Clostridium sp. DFI.1.208
ATATTAAAAAATATTTATATAATATACTCTTAACTACAACGATAGTGAGCGATTAATGAAGTGATTTCTGATAGGAATAAAAAATAGCATCAACCAAATTTCCTTAGGTTGATGCCATTGGGCTGTTAAAAACAGCTCTTTTATGCACATTTGATACATATTGAGAATTGTATGTGATTCATCATAAATATGTATGAATCTTCGCAGGGACTTTGATTCACCATTGCGATTCTTTATCTTTTTCACGATTTTTGCGAAAACGTAGTTAATTTATTCAAAAAGCAAAAAAAATTCAGAAACACGTTTGACATACCTTGCCTGCGCTAGTAAAATGAATGTAAGAATAGTAAGGGGTGTGCTCATGAAAAAAGGTTTATTGATTATTATCAGCGGACCAAGCGGCGTAGGAAAAGGAACAGTGCGTAATTGCTTTATGAATGATGAATCCTTAAAGCTGGCGTATTCCATCTCCATGACAACCAGATCACCAAGACAGGGTGAACAGGACGGCGTTGATTACATATTTACAACAAAGGAAGAATTTGAACAGGCGATTCATGACGGAGAGCTTTTGGAATGGGCAGAATTTGTAGGAAACTACTATGGTACTCCAATGTCACAGGTTGAGAAGCTGCGTAATGAAGGCAAGAATGTGTTGCTGGAAATCGAAGTGCAGGGTGCTACGCAGGTACGTGAAAAATGTCCGGAGGCACTGACGATTTTCATCATTCCGCCAAGCATGGAGGAATTGGAAAAACGAATCCGGGGCAGAAGAAGCGAGCCGGAGGAAATCGTGCAGCAGCGATTGGCAAAGGCAAGCAAGGAAATCAAAATGGTCAACAATTACAAGTATATCGTATGCAATGATGACCCGCAGCTGGCAGCTGATATGATTTCAACAATTATCAAGCGTCATATGGAGCTGGATGAGTAAGCACACCTCGCGGTGTGCTTTTTTTCTGATATGGCATAGGGAATACATATCATTGCATATCTTTTAGATAAAGAAAGGCAGCTTCCAGCAGAAGCGCCGGTGCAGTGCCTGCTTTTTCCTCAGCCTTTAAAGCTGAAGAAAAGCAGACCATTTAATGTAATTAGGGGACAGTATTCCCTCTTCCTTTAAGCTAAGATGGAGAAAGCAGGAAATAACTGTTGTAGCGATAGAGCAGTGCGATCCCTTCTCTCAGACATACTTTATCGATAAGGATGCAGAAATATCTATTGGAATGAAAGTACACTGCATGACCTTTTTTCAGACGTATTGAAATAGAGAGTAGAATTGTATTGTGATACAGCACTCTGCTTGTCCCTCGGTATCTTTACATTTCATGCGTTCCCTGCAGCTTTTCATTTCGTGCATGTGTTTTCACAGGCGATTCTTCTGGTTCTTTAAACGAAGCAATCCTATGAACTAACTTCAAAAAAGCCACCACATTCCGGCGATGTGATTGCTTTTGTTTATGGAAATCCCACATATTCTGCTGTCACAAAAATGAAATAACGGTGACATTCAAATACGCCCAGTGGATTCGCTGTTTCGTAGTCGGTAACCTCATTTTGAAAGGTGTAATAGGGTTTTCCAAAATATGAAATCTCTGTGCTGTTCAAATAGACAGCGGGATTGCGGCTGATGATCAGGGCCTGCAGCTTTATGGCTCCTGAAGTCGTACAGCAGGTGTATATGAGATATACAGCGAGGGCTGTAAACAGTATCCGTTTTCGTTTCATACCAGGCTCGTTCTTCCCATACTTTGCACAAGGTCACACATAGCGTACGAGATACACTTTATATTTCCTGATTCAATGCAATTCAGATATTCTTTCATACATATTTCCTTTCTGCTTTCTATATGTTATCAGCGAAAGCCTTCTTCGTATACAGCATAGCACAAGAAAAAGCAGAGGAATAGGGCTGTAAGCGTATTGTAGGAAGTCCGTAAGAAAAGGGTAAGAAACAGGGATATTGCGTAAGGGGAAGCAATGGGAAAAGGAGACGGAAAGCGTACTCTCTGCAAAATAAACGCTTAACGCAGGAGATGCTGACCGCAGGTAAGTCTCTGAAAAGTAAAAAGCAGCCGTCATACGACAGCCGCTTATGTTTTACTTATACGATTCCCTGATCGATCATGGAGTCCGCAACCTTGATGAAGCCTGCAATGTTTGCCCCGGCCATATAGTTTTTACCAAGACCGTATTCCGCAGCTGTTTCAGACACTGTACGGAAAATATTTTCCATGATGTCCTGCAGCTTTGCATCCACCTCTTCAAAGGTCCAGGACAGACGTGCGGAGTTTTGTGACATCTCCAAACCGGAGGTCGCTACACCGCCTGCATTGCTTGCCTTACCCGGTGCATACAGAATATTGTTTGCCTGCAATACCTCGATGGCATCCGGCGTTGTCGGCATGTTGGCACCCTCACATACAGCGATACAACCGTTTTTGATCAGTGCTTCCGCGTCACTCTTGTGCAGCTCGTTTTGTGTTGCACAAGGCAGTGCGATATCACATGGGGTATTCCAGATGCTTTCTGATGCATGGAAGGAAGCCCCGGCTACTGTATCTGCATATTCCTTGATACGTCCGCGCTTTACTTCCTTGATTTCCTTCATCACATCCAGGTTTACACCGTTCTCATCAACGATATAGCCGCTGGAATCGCTCATGGCAATTACCGTTGCCCCCAGCTGGGTTGCTTTTTCCGCAGCATAGATGGCGACGTTTCCGCTTCCGCTGACAACGACCTTCTTATCCTTAAAGGAAGTGCCGTTTGCTTTTAGCATGGCCTCTGTGAAGTAGCACAGTCCATAGCCTGTAGCCTGGGTTCTGGCAAGAGAACCGCCCCAGTTTAAGCCCTTGCCGGTCAACACACCGGTGAACTCATTTCGGATACGCTTGTACTGTCCGAACATATAACCGATTTCACGTCCGCCGACACCGATATCGCCTGCTGGAACATCGGTATCCGGTCCGATATATTTGCACAGCTCTGTCATGAAGCTCTGGCAGAACCGCATGATTTCCGCATCGCTTTTTCCCTTCGGATCAAAGTCACTTCCACCTTTTCCTCCGCCCATTGGAAGACCGGTCAAAGAGTTTTTGAAAATCTGTTCAAAGCCCAGAAATTTAATAATAGAGATATTTACACTCGGGTGGAAACGAAGCCCGCCCTTGTAAGGTCCGATCGCCGAATTGAATTCCACACGGAATCCTCTGTTTACCTGCAGCTTACCGCTGTCATCGACCCAAGGTACACGGAAGATGATTTGGCGCTCCGGCTCGACAATTCTTTCAAATACTCCCTTTTCGATATATTCCGGATGCTTATCTGCGACTTTTTCCAGTGACAGCAGGACTTCATCAACAGCCTGAATGAATTCTGCGTCATTCGGATTGCGTTTGACAACTGCTTCTTTAACATAATCTAGCTTAGCCATAGTAATTTCCTCCTTTAGCCTGTTTATATTATATACGCAAAACACGAAAATGAAAATAAAAAAATGAATTTTTTCATACTGGTGAAAATATATTCATAAGTGATGAAAAATAGAACCACGTTTCATCGTCTTTTTATGACGGTGTTTTTTTCGCATGTCCGCTATACTGAAAAACAGGTGATGAATTATGAAGCTATGTGATGCAGCCATGGGAAAAACCATGGTCGTAACGAATATTCATATGTGCAAAAAGGAGAAGGATCGTTTATTTTATCTGGGTATCTATCCGGGCACGCACATACGCAAGCTGCGCAGTGCGCCGATGCAGGATCCCTGTCTGTATTTTGCGGCAGGCAATCAGCTGATTTTGCGTAATAAGGATGCGGCCTGCATTGAGGGGGAGGTGTTGGAATGAACTATCATGTGGCATTTGTCGGAAATCCGAATGTGGGAAAGAGTGCATGGATCAATGCACTCAGCAATGCGGATTTCAAGGTCGGAAACTGGCCGGGGGTTACGGTCGAAAAAAAGGAAGCCAATGTGTGCTGGGGAGGGGACAGCTACCACATTGTGGATCTTCCGGGCACCTATTCATTGACAAACAGTGGCAATGAGGAGAGCATTACGGCAGCATATCTTCAAAGTCAGCAGGTGGATCTGATTGTCAATGTGCTGGATGCGACAAATCTTCAGCGAAACCTCATGCTGACGCTGTTTCTGCGGGAGCTGCAGATTCCCATGCTGTTGATTTTTAATTTCATGGATGAGGTCAAGGCCTATGGTATTCATATTGATACGGCAGCACTGTCAAGGCGTCTGGGGATTGAGATTTTGGCGTATTCCGCCTTTGACCGCAGACATTATCGTGAGGTACGCCAGGCAATTCAAAAACAGGTGAAGCAAGAGACGGTATTCTATCATCCCCTGCTGAATGCCGAGGAGGATGAAATCTATACATCGCTGTATACGTATATTGAGCAGCACCTGCCGCCACATGCAGAAGCTTCACCACGCCTGCTGCATCGTCTTGCCTTGGAGTGTATGCGTGGGGATCTGCTTGTTATGAAACAGCTGGATGCCTGGCATATGGATACGGCAGTGCTGCAAACGCTGTGTCGGAACATGAACGAAGAAAACGTGCGCATAGGGTATTGTCGTGCTGTGGAATCTCTGATGCGCAGCGTGTCGCAGGATCCGAAAAAGCGGTATGCGAAAAGTGAGCGTATCGATGCGCTCGTATTGCATAGATGGCTGGGGCTTCCGCTGTTTCTGCTCGTTTTCTCTTTCCTCCTGCTTTTTGTCTTTCAGGCATCCGCACCACTCAATGATTATATCGGCTATCTGCTGCAGGATGTACTGGCCCGCTATGTTTCCTTTGCCCTGCAATGGGCGCCGTATGTAGTACGGCAGTTCCTGCTGCAGGGGATTCTTGCCGGCGTCGGAGGTGTGCTTGTGTTTGTGCCGTTGATGGCACTGCTGTATTTTGTATTATCCTTACTGGAGGAAAGCGGCTATATGGCGCGCATTGCTTTTTTGCTGGATCGGCTGATGAATTCCTTTCATCTCAGCGGAAAGAGCTTTGTCTCGCTCATGCTGGGCTTCGGCTGTAATGTGCCTGCCATCTATGCGACTCGCACGCTGGATAACGAACAGCAAAAGCGTCTGACTGCTCTGCTTGTCCCCTTTATGTCCTGTGGTGCCAGATTACCGGTATACGTGCTGTTCGCCTCTGCTTTTTTTCCAGATAAGGCGGCATGGATGATGCTGAGCATCTATGGGATCGGTATCCTTCTTGCTCTTGTACTGGCGCTGCTTGCATCCCGTTTTCCGATATTTCATGATGATGCGATGCTGGTGCTGGAGCTTCCGCCCTACCGTCTTCCTTCTCTGCGCGTAGTGCTCCATAAGGTGAAGGAGGAGGTAAAAAGCTATGTGCGCAAGGCGTGTGGCATCGTCCTATGGGCGATGGTGATCTTATGGGGACTTACCTACTTTCCGAATGGAAGCGTGGAGGACAGCTTTCTGGCTCAGGGTGCCAAGCTTGTTCAACCAGTATTTGCACCGCTTGGGTTTGGTGACCGGTGGGAATGTGTCGCTGCACTGCCCGGCGGCATTATCGCCAAGGAAACGATTGTCGGCTTTCTGGACACCGTCCTGCAGCCGGTACAACAGCAGGAGGCCTCCTCTATCAATATCGGCAGGGATATCCGTGATATTGTCTATAAGGGAGGAAATGCATTAAAGGAAAGTGCAACCTTCTTTTTGCACACCGATGTGGCAATCAAGCCGCAAAAGGATGCCCAGGTATCCCATATCCGCGCGCTGTGGACGGGTGCTGATGCAGGAATTCGCTCCTTCAGCTTCATGGTGTATGTCCTACTCAGTATCCCTTGTATTATGACCTTGCAGGCGGTCTATCATGAATACGGGAAAAAGCTTCTGCTGTTAACTCTGGTAGTTATGCTGGCGGTACCTTATCTTGCCTCATTGTTTATCTTTCAGTTCTTCTCTCTGTTTCTATAGATATATGGTTATCAAAGGGATCCTGCGATGGCGGTTTTCCCTGCTTGCGTATGCTATCAAACTTCTGAATCATCAGGGTCAGCGATATTGTTCAAATGATACAGCTGATCCTTTTTACTATGGTCAGCCTTTGTTCCTGTAAACAATGAAATACTTCAGGACTTCTTTTTTTTGCTGTTTCCTGTATAATGAACTTAAATGAAAGGGGAACAAGGCTATGAAATTGTTATTCAAGCAGCGTATGTTTACCTGGTTTGACAGCTATGATATATATGATGAGGCAGGACATACCGTGTACACGGTTGAAGGAAAGCTGTCCTGGGGACACCGACTGATTATCTACAATGCAATGCGTGAGGAAATCGGAGAAATCCGGGAAGAGGTATTTACCTTTCTGCCGCGCTTTCGCATGTATTTGAATGGAAGCTGTATTGGCTTTATCGAGCGTGAATTTACGTTTTTTAAATCGAAATATCATTTGTCCTGCAACGACTGGAAAATCGAGGGGAATTTCATGGAGTGGGAATATGATGTTATCAGTGAACAGGATGGATGCATTATGCATGCCAGTAAGGAGATTTTTCACCTCACCGACACCTATGTGCTGGATATCCGAAAGGAAGGACATGCACTGTTGTCCCTTATGATCGTTCTTGCCATCGATGCGGCAAAATGCTCGGGAACCGGATAAGGATGCGACACAGCACGCAGCTATGTGTTACTGACAGGAAAACCTGCAGGAAGAACAAATGAATGTCGTGCTTATGTATGTGTGAATAGTACGGGCTTGTGATACTGCTACAACACGGCATTTGAGAAAAACAAGGATTCGTAAAAAGGATACCGCTTCCCTGCATGTAAGTAAATCGATGGAAACGAGAACTTGATACAGCATGTGCTATGAAATATAGAAAGTGTAAGACAGCTTGAAATTTCTGGTTCGCTGATCTAGCTCTTTCGTTGATTGCATCTGCTATTGAAGGGAACAGCAGTCGTACGCTGTAAAAATGAAATTTCTGTGGATTCTGTTTCAAATTGAAGAAAAAAAGACTATAATAAATATCGTATAGGTAAAATTTTAAAGGAGATTCCCTATGGCTAGAGTAAGTAAACAGTTTTTAGAAGCATACAAGCCTCTTTCCACGAAAGAGCTGAAGGACCCTGTCATATTCGTTGTGGATATGATCGAGGGCTTTGTACATGAAGGAGCTTTGCATGATGAGGCAATCCATGCGGCAACAATGCACATTGAAAGCCTGATTCGGGATGCTGAGCAGCGGGTTATTTTCATTGCGGACTCCCATCCGCCCAAAACACGCGAGTTTATTTCCTACCCCTCTCATTGTGTCATCGGCACAAAGGAAAGCGAGGTTATTCAGGAATTACAGCCGTATGTACAGGAGCTGATGCGTAAGAATTCCACGAATACCTTTACATGTCCCGATTTTCAGCTCTTTTTGAAGGAACGTCTAAAGAATTACCGAGATATCGTCATCACCGGCTGCTGTACTGATATTTGCATCCTGCAGTTTGCGTTATGTCTGAATGCATGGCTGAATGAGCATAATAAGACAGAGCAGCGAATCATCATACCGCTGAGCTGTGTGGATACCTATCATATCGAGGGTGTGCACGATGCCGTATCCTGTAATGAATTCAGTATTCGCAACATGGAGGCAAACGGGATCTGTATCGTTTCAAAGCTGGAAAGAGAGGATTGAATATGAAAAGTCTGGATTATAAATTTGATTTTCGTGATGAGCGGAATCTGAGTCTGGTCATGGATTTTTATGAGCTGACCATGAGTCAGTGCTACTTTAATTCCAATCATAAGGATCGTGTCGTAACCTTCGACCTGTTTTATCGCAGAAACCCGGATAGCGGTGGTTATGCAGTGTTTGCGGGGCTGGAGGAGATTATCGGATATATTCAGAATTTGCATTTTGAGGATAGTGACATCGCATATCTGCGTTCATTGAATCGTTTCAATGATGAATTTCTGGAATATCTGCGGCATTTTATTTTTACCGGCGATATCTTTGCGGTGAAGGAAGGAACACCGGTATTCCCATATGAACCGCTGATTCGTGTTAAGGCGAAGATAATCGAAGCACAGCTGCTGGAAACGGCGATGCTGCTGTGTGTGAATCATCAGACCCTGATTGCGACAAAGGCAAAGCGTATTGTCAAAGCGGCGCAGGGAAGAGCTATCATGGAATTCGGTGCCCGTCGTGCGCATAACTTCGATGCGGCGAACTATGGTGCAAGAGCTGCCTACATCGGCGGTGTGGCAGGAACGGCAACCACCTATGCCGGACAGAAATTTGGTATGCCGGTTCTGGGGACTATGGCGCATTCCTTTGTACAGTCCTTTGACTGTGAATATGATGCATTCTTGGCGTATGCGAAAACCTATCCGGACAGCTGTACGGTGCTGCTGGATACCTATAATACATTGAAAAGCGGTTTGGTGAATGCAATCCGTGTAGCGAAGGAATATCTGGAGCCAAACGGCTATCGTCTGCAGGGCGTTCGTATCGACAGCGGGGACATGGCATACCTGTCGAAGAAAATCCGCACAGCACTGGATGCAGCAGGTATGCAGGACTGTAATATCGTGATCTCTAATTCCCTGGATGAATATCTCATCCAATCCCTGATTTCACAGGGGGCACAGATCAACAGCATGGGGGTTGGCGAGAATCTGGTCTGCAGCAAATCCGCACCGGTATTCGGCGGTGTATATAAAATGAGCTCCATCATGGACGGAGAGACCATGATACCGAAAATCAAGGTCAGTGAAAATGTTGAAAAGGTAACCAATCCCGGTTATAAGGATCTCTATCGTATTTACGATAAGGAAAGCGGTAAGGCTGTGGGGGATATCATGACCATTCACAGGGAGAACCTCGATCCAGATCGTGATCTGACCATCTACCATCAGATGAACAGCTGGAAGAACAAGACGATTCCAGGCGGCAGCTATGTGCTGCGTGATTTGCTGGAGCCGATCTTTTTAAACGGGGAGCTGGTTTATGAGGTTCCGGATCTGCAGGAAATCCGTGCGTACAGTGAACAGGAATTTTCCTGTATGTGGGATGAGATTCTGCGTTTTGAATATCCGCAGACCTACTATGTCGATCTCAGTAAGCAGCTGCTGGATCTGAAGCTGAAGATGCTGGAGGATGTGAAGCATGCAGGATAAGCTGGAGCGCCGCGAGATTTTATTAAAAAGAATGCTATATCTTTGTGCGGCTGTCTATATCGTTACACTGCTGTATGCGTTCTATCATAACTACACGCTCAGGGATATGAATGCACTCGGTATGACCTTTGTAGCGATGCTGACGCCCCTGATCGTACCGGTTGCCTTTAAGCTGCTGCATTTCAAGCCGGTATATGAAATTTACATCGTGTCTACGATTTTTACGTATTTTGCTTCGCTGATTGGAAGCAGCTATCACTGGTATTCCTATCTGGGCTTTGACAAGGTTCTGCATTTCTCCAGTGGCTGGTTCATCACGACGCTGGCGGTTATTCTGTATTTCTATCTGAAAAAGACGAATAAATTTCCGGATAAGAAGGATTATCACGTATTTCTCGTCTTTATCAATGCCGTGAATATCGCGGTTGGTGAAATCTGGGAGTTTTATGAATATGCAATGCTAATTTTCTTCAACAATGACTGCATCAATCATTATTCTCAGGGTGTGCATGATACGATCACCGATGTCATGTGTGCCACAGTGGCAGGCATCCTGTTGACGCTGCTGATCATGCGCTATCATAAAACAGGAAAAGGAAATTTCTTCACGAATGTCTATGAGAAATTTTATGAGCGCAATATTGCGGGGAAATAGACAGGAGCTGACAACGTTCGACTGATCGAAATTGATAACAGACTGTACCGCATATCCGCAGTTATGATCATAAGAAACAAAAGCAGTGTAGGGGGAAGCTATTGAAAAAATACGAACAGAAAAAATGGGAGTGCTATGAAAATAGTTTCCCATTTTTTGTATAATCCTATGGGAAACATGGTGATTTTGTTCTGTTATTTGCTTGGATATAGAGGAGCTGTGGAAGTGTGCGAAGATACGATTTTTAAAATATCCTGCTTTTCTAGCAGCCTCAAGGAAGACATCTGTTTTATTATAGTCATATGAAAAAATGCGTAGTGAAAATGAATTGCACAGCAAACGAGTTCCCTGTATAATAGAATAAGGTAAGGAGAGAACATTATGAAATGTAAGCAATGTGGTGCAGAGATTGAAAACAGCAGATGCTGTCCGTACTGCGGCAGTGAGAATGCGGATTATGATGCAGCGGCTGCAGTACAGCAGGAGGCAGCAAGACAGAGGAAAGCAGAGCAGGGAAAAGGACGAGACATTCATGACAGTGAGAAAAGCAAAACGGTGGCGTTTTTGCTTGCCTTGTTCAGCGGTCCCCTGGGTCTTCATAATTTCTATACGGGAAAATGGGGACGTGCATTGCTATATATGATAACCATAGGGTTTTTAATGTTTGGCTGGTTTTATGACATGTTCATGATAGCAACCAATAGATTTAAGGATGCAAACGGTGATTA
This sequence comes from Clostridium sp. DFI.1.208, assembly GCF_024463855.1. NCBI lineage: Bacteria > Bacillati > Bacillota > Clostridia > Eubacteriales > Clostridiaceae > Clostridium > Clostridium sp. DFI.1.208. The sequence goes on from NZ_JANGCA010000087.1 coordinate 10,548, forward strand.
TATTGTACGATAGGAGGATGCGCTAATGGGATTCAGTGATCTTTTGATGGGGCAGTTTATTGATGTAATTGAAAATGACAAGGACATGAGTCACCTGATCGTTTTAAAATATCAGAGAAATAGCCGTGATAATGAAATCAAGCAGGGGGCAAAGCTGATTGTCAGAGAGAGTCAGGCTGCAGTATTTATGAACAAGGGAGAGCTGGCAGATGTGTTTTCCGCAGGCTCCTATACATTGAATACGGAGAACCTGCCGATTCTTTCCACACTGCAAAGCTGGAAATACGGCTTTCGCTCCCCGATTATCAGTGATTTGTTTTTTGTCAGCTTAAAGGCGCTGACAGATAACAAGTGGGGAACGAAGAATCCGTTTATCATTGAGGATCCGACCTTCGGCGTGGTTCGGGTACGCGGCTTTGGAACCTTCTCGATGCGGGTTGTGGATGTTGAGAGGTTTATGCGGGAGCTGGTCGGTGTACAGATGATCTATCAGACAGAGGATGTGATTGAGTTTGTTCGTTCGATTGTGATTGAAAGTCTGATTGATGTCATTGCCGAAGAAAAAATCCGCGTTGTAGAGCTGGCAAGCAAGCTTCGTGAGATTTCCGAGGCTGCCAGAGTCAGTGCGAATGAGAAAATGGAAACGATGGGAATCAGTCTGCTGATGATCAATATCGAAAATATCTCACTTCCTGAGGAGGTTGAAAAATTTATCGATGAGCAGTCCGGAATCAATCTGGTCAGCGGGAATATGCAGAATTTCCAGCAGTGGCAGCAGTCTCGGGCAATGCGGGATGCCGCACAGCAAAGTGGAGGGATCGCGGGAATTGGTGCAGGGTTTGCCTTTGCCCAGCAGATGAATACTGCAGCTGCACAGCCGCAGGAGCCGGTTGTCAAGGAAGTGATCCGTATCAAATGTCCGAATTGCGGAGAGCTGAACAAGGAGGATGCTAAATTCTGCTGTGAATGCGGAACCTCCCTCATAACGAAGAAATACTGCCCGCAATGCGGGGAGGAAGTGGAGCCGGACAGTAAGTTTTGCAGTACCTGCGGACAGAAGCTGTAAGCGAAGAAAGCGTTGATAGAAATCTAGCGCAGAACCATAGAAGAAAGACAACTATATTAAAGTCAAGTAGTAATTTATGAAAAAGTATGAAATATAAAATACTTGAAAATATAGTATTCGATCTTTGAAATTGTGAATGTAAATATGTTGAAAAGAACTATAGTTAA
>NZ_JANGCA010000088.1:0-11702 GCF_024463855.1 Clostridium sp. DFI.1.208
CATAGATATAAAAAAGGATATATGAAAGACTAAATGCAATTGTAAGTGTAAATTCAACTAGATTGTTGTGTAAGAGTCTTTTCTACTTAGCTACTTTGAAAGTGGAATTTAACTTTTCACTTCAGCAGAGAAGTATAGTTATTAAAACTAGATTGTATAATTATACTGATTATGTTATACTGTAAGAGTAATTTGAATGCTTAGTTTTATTCTTTAGAAAATGGAGGTAACCTATGAATCAAGAAAAAATTGCTGTCCTCGTCGATACCTGCTGTGATGTCCCACAGACATTTGTAGACCAGTACCATATGTATGTCATCCCGTTAAAGGTAATATATAAGGATGCAGAATATCTCGATGGTGTTGATATCACACCGGAACAGGTATATCAGGGATTGGAGAAAGAGGTTCCGAAGACCTCGCTGCCAAGCGGGGAACGTATCGCGGAAATTTTTGACCAGATTCGTGCGGACGGCTTTCAAAAGGTAATCGCCATTACGCTGTCCAGCGGCTTGAGTGGGACGAATAATATGATTCATCTGATAGCGGATCAACTGGAGGATATGGAAGTGTTTATCATGGATACGAAAAACATATCCATTGGCGGTGGATTTCATGCCATTCAGGCAGCACGCTATATTGAAGACGGTCTGTCCTTTGATGAAATTAAAGCCAAGCTGATGCGCGGTATTGATCAATGCAAGGTTTTCTTTGTAGTGAAGACACTGGAATACCTGCAGAAGGGGGGAAGAATCGGTCTGGTCGCCTCGCTGTTTGGAAATGCCCTGAATTTGAAGCCAATCATCTCCTGTAATGATGAGGGAATTTATTATACGGTGGCCAAGGTTCGTGGAAGAAAGCAGTCAATCACGAAGACAAAGGAGCTTGCTTTGGATTTTGCGCAAGGACATAAGCGGTATAATGTTGCTATTATGCACGGGAATGCACAGGAGACTGCTGAGGAGATTCGTGACTGTATCATGAAAAAGCTGCCCGGTACGGATGTGTTTATTATGAAACAGGTATCTCCTGTTCTGGGTGTGCATACCGGTCCCGGTACGCTGGGAATCTGTGTGCAGATATTGGATGAGGCTTAATCAATACAAGAAACAGAAGACGGTATTATGTGGACTTCTGTTTTTTTTATCACGGATATCGCAGCTTTACAAAGAGCGGCAACGGGGTTACAACTACACGCGTAAATACAATGATTTCTTCCTTTGAAGGAGATAGCTTTTGCATATGGAAAGAGACTGAAGAATTCAGGGATTCTTCTGGCTGGCGGACGTATGAAAAAGACGAGGAACTATATTGATGAACATACAGCTTAATACGTCTAATCCAGGTAATTGTCAAAACGTAGAAAGCTAGCTTTGATTGTCATTTTTTATGTTTTCTGGATTGGTTTTATGATAGGTATAGCATTGTTTTGATAATTCCATTTACATTTTGCAGTATAGGATGGATTTTTTGATAAAAAAGAAAAATAAATGTTGACTTACAGCCGGTTTGAATATAAACTATTAGTTAGGCACTTATGCCCTTGTAGCCCCGGAAACTACATAGGAGGATATCAACATGCGCCAAACAACATTTGCAAAACCTGCTGAAGTTGAACGTACTTGGTACGTTGTTGACGGAACAGGTAAGACATTAGGTCGTTTAGCTACAGAAGTAGCATCAGTATTAAGAGGAAAACACAAACCTACTTACACACCAAACGTGGACTGTGGTGATTTTGTTATCGTAACGAACGCTGACAAAATTGAGCTTACAGGAAACAAGCTGGACACTAAAAAATACTACAACCACTCTGGTTATGCAGGAGGACTTCGTACACGTACTGCACGTGTCATGAAGGACAACTATACGGTTGAATGGGTCGAAAGAGCTATTTACGGTATGTTACCTCACACAAAACTGGGTGACAAAATGCGTAGACACCTGTTTGTTTACGAAGGTAGTGAACATCCACACACAGCTCAGAAACCAGTAGAGCTGAAAATCAAAGGTTAGGAGGAATAAGAAATGGCAGCTAAGAAAAATACAGTAACTTACAATGGTACAGGACGCCGTAAAACTTCTGTTGCTCGTGTCTTTATGACTCCGGGTAGTGGTAACATCTCTGTTAATGGGAAAACATTAGACGAGTATTTGCCACTGGAAACTTTACGTATGGTTGTTCGTTCACCACTTGAATTAACAGAAACTTTAGGTCAGTTTGATATTAAAATCAACGTTCAAGGTGGAGGTTATACAGGTCAGGCTGGTGCAATGCGTCACGGTATCACACGTGCTTTAATGGAAGCTAGTGCTGATTATCGTCCTGCACTGAAAGCAGCAGGACTTGTTACACGTGATTCCCGTATGAAGGAGCGTAAGAAATACGGTCTGAAAGCGGCACGTCGTGCTCCTCAGTTCTCAAAACGATAGAAAACACCTGTTTTCTACACTTACGTACAACTATGTACACTCACGAAAGCCCCATTTTATGGGGTTTTTGTTGCTTTCATGAGTGTGCGTGAGTGTACATGAGTGATGCGGAGGTTCTAGTTAGGTAGCACTTAGGTAGCAAACCTGCGCAGAGTTTGGCGTAACTTTCGGCGTAAAATTAAATAAAGTCGCTGACATTGTTTTACCTGCACGTTATGATGAAGATACAAGATATCATAAATGCAGGGAGTGATTCAAATGAAATACAAGAATATGCAGGATGCAATGAAAGTGACTGGAGTTCGTCTGAGGGAGTTGAGAGAGGCAGTTGGACTGACGCCCACCATGCTTGGCAAGAAATGCAATAAACATCATAACGTTATTCTTAGCATAGAAAAGGGGATGACTGATCCTTCTCTTCTGTTACTGAATGAACTGCTTACAGCATTAGGGTCAGAACTGCATGAATTCTTTGATGAACGTTTTGACGAGATATTCGAACAGATGATTGAGGCAGAACATGGGAAAATGTAGTTATGATGAAGATATGATCCTTCATGCTGTAGGAAATCGTTTAAGAGAGCTTAGTCAAGAGTATGGATACACATTTAAGGAAATGGCAAAAGAAGCCTGTATAGATAGAGATAATTATATGCGTGTAGAACGGGGAGAACGCAATTCATCTATTGGGCTATTCTGTAATATAGCATCTGGCTTAAATATAAAAGTTTCTGATATATTCAATGAGGAATATAAAGAATATTTAAAAAAATATGATGATATTGCCTTCTTAAGGAAAATATTATCCTCGGATGAATATAAGCTCATCAAGAAAAAAAAGTTATCAATATGTTGAAAAAGTACAGAACTAAAAGCGGAATCAGTCAGAGTATATTAGCATCTGAATTAGGTGTATCAAGAAATATGATAAATAATCTGGAGTATGGAAGAGGAAGAATAATAAGCTGCTTCTGAATCACAACGGCCATCACTGCTATTCTTATGATGATCATTCTTAGCATAAGAATCCAGGTATTTTCCATCCCCAGCTACGCGTTCACCAAATTCTTCTATAGAATCATACATATCTTCCACCAATCCTGAAAAAAATATCATTCAGTAAATCCTGATGCTTTGTGAGTCGCTGATAAAACAATGGAAATACGCCAGGATTTGGCATCAGTTTTTTCTTTCCATAGGTATAATCTTCATCCTTTAGTCCACACAGTCTACGTAAGGTAGGATTACGCAATAATTCCCGTCGTAATTTTTCAACAGTATTCAGCTGACAGATTTTTTTTATGACCAGCAGTTTTACCATCGTTTCATTTGAATAATCGTTTCTTCCATTTTTACGATCCTTATCCAGCGCATCGATAAGAGGTTGCATAGGCAATTGGGAAAAAACATGGAAATACGTTCAAGATCACCAAGTTCTTCAATTTGCATATAGTGTTGTCATCACTTGTTTTGGATTGACAGAAGTGTCGTTACGAGTAAGCTACAAAAAACTTTAACTTGTTTTTTTATAAGGCTTCGGAGTCCTCTAGACGATAGAAAACTCAAGTTTCAACACTTCGTACAACCATGAACACACAAGAAAGCTCCAATTCATGTTTTTTTTGCTTTCATGAGTGTACGAGAGCGTGTATGCTTGATGCAGAGGTTCTAGTTATTTAGCACTTAGGCAGAAAATCTGTTATAATGAATGAAAATAGATAAGTTGGATTTGGCAGATGGCTCTTGAATAAATGATTACACATTGATTTCTATCTACTAATTGCGACATAAAAAGTCGAGAAGAAATAACCTATTTACTCTATAATTGCAATTAGAGAGGAGGCGGTTAATGTGGACTGGATGAAACAGCTTAATGAGGTTATGGATTATATTGATATCAATTTGCAAAGTGAAATATCATATGACAGAATATCTGAAATTGCATGTTGTTCGATATACAACTTTCAGAGAATGTTCTCATACATAGCACAAACCTCATTATCAGAGTATATCAGAAATCGCAGACTAACCCTTGCAGCGTTTGATATAATAAAGGGGAATGAAAGAATCATTGATGTTGCCTTGAAGTATGGCTATGATTCGCAAGATGCTTTTTCGCGTGCTTTTAGAAACTTTCATGGAGTATTGCCGTCAACAGTAAGAAACGAACCAGTGATGCTTAAATCCTGCCCTAAGCTCTCCTTTCAAATTACAATGAAAGGAGCTGAGAAGATGAAGTATCAAATTGAGCAATGGCCTGCATTTCAAGTGGCTGGTATTTCACACAGGATTAAAACGAACAGAGCTTTTGAACTTGTTCCGCAGATATGGGAAAAGGCGTGGAAAAAAGGTACTATGAAGAAATTTATGCAGTTTTTTCCGGATTATCGACCTTCCGGTTTTTTGGGAATTGCCACTGGAGGCGGGTGGGGAAGTACAGATGAAATGGACTATATTTTGGCTGTCACAAACCATGTAGATATACCGGATTGTTATCATGCACCTGTTCCGGAAGGAATGACGGTTTTCTCCTATCCTGCTGCAACATGGGTTATCATCAATGCAGATGGTGAAATTCCAAAGGCAGTGCAGGATGTTTACCAGAAATTTTATTCTGAATGGCTGCCAAGATCAGGCTATAAGCTTTCAGACTTGCCTGTGTTTGAATGCTATCTGCAAGAAGATCACCAAGAAGTATGGATAGCAGTTGAGGAAGCATAAGATATATTGATATAGTATCGGAAGAATTATTTGGACTTTGTGGGCACTCTTGTATAGCAGTGCTGATCGCCGCAACTGTTAAATGAATTGTAAAGCAAACAAAATGCTGCGAAGGAAACATAGCAGGCAGAAAGCATTTGAGGAAGTGGATTTATACCCTATCCTTCATACTAAGAAAATGAAGGACATAAAGGGGAAAACTGACTGAACTTTTCACGTGCTATGTTGTATTCTTACTATTAAGGATGAACAAAAAAATCATTTTATTCTTTATTATAAAGGTATATATTATGATTCAAAAAATATTAAGGAGATCATAAGCTATATGAGGATTTTCGTTTAGTAAAAGAGGAAGGGCTTTTAAATTTTTAAAGACTTATTATATTCCGGCTTATAGGATCATGTAGAGAGTAATTAAGGTTAGAATTTAGGAGGCTATGATGACAAAGCTATTTGAGATATTTCCATATTTGGAAAACGATAAGGTGATAATAAAAAGAATGGAATTAAATGATGTTGAAGCATTGTCAGAGATTAGTAATAATGACAATGTATATAAGTTTATACCTCCATTTCTATATAAGAAAAGTAGTAAAGCATTAGAGACCGCTATCAAACATTTAGGTAAAAGGGATTTTGAAAAGAAAAAACAAATAATTGCAGGCATCTATTTAAAGGATAGTCCTGATAGATTAGTGGGCTTAGCAGAAATGTTTGACTACAAAAAAAGAGAAAACAAGATAACAATAGGGTATAAAGTGAATGAAGATTATTGGAATAAGAGAATCGCATCGAATACTCTAAAACTAATGGTTGATTATTTAGTAAACGAAATCGGAATCACGACTCTTAATGCTTTTGTTATGCCAGAAAATTTACATTCATCAAGAATATTATTGAATAATGGATTTGTAAAAGAGGATTATACTTCGCAAGAAAAGAATTGGGGCGGTCAAGAAATCGTATCTGTTGATGCTTATACATATAGAAAGACTCCAGCTTATCCATTATCTAGCAAATAGTAAGATACAGCCAAAGAGCGTGAATAAAAACAACGATGTGCACCGTATCTCTCAACGCAGAAAAAATACGATCTATATTAAAATAGAAATTGAATTCTCTTTTCCATAAATATAGTAGGCAATATAAAACCAAAGGGTATGAGTAGTTGGGCATACGTACTGGGGATGGTTTCAGTTAGATTATAAAGAGAAGGAATCTATCAAAACGATAGAAAGTACTTACTTTCTACACTCTCGTACACTTATGTACACTCACGAAAGCCCCATTTTATGGGGTTTTTTGTTGTATGCATGACTGTGCGTGATGCGGAGGTTCTTGTTGGGTAGCACTTAGGTAGCAAACCTGCGCAGAGTTTGGCGTAACTTTCGGCGTAAAATTTTATTGGGCTGCTGACATCATTGTTTCTCATGCACGTTATGATGAAGATGCAAGATATCATAATTGCAGGGAGTGATTCAAATGAAATACAAGAATATGCAGGATGCAATGAAAGTGACTGGAATTCGTCTGAAGGAGTTGAGAGAGGCAGTTGGACTGACGCCCACCATGCTTGGCAAGAAATGCTATAAACATCATAATGTTATTCTGAGCATAGAAAAGGGGGGGACTGATCCTTCCCTTCTGTTATTGAATGAACTGCTTATAGCATTAGGGATAGAACTGGATGAATTCTTTGATGAACGCTTTGATGAGATATTCAATCAGATGAGCGAGGTGGAACATGGGGAAATGTAGTTATGATGAAGACATGATTCTTCATGCTGTAGGAAATCGTTTAAGAGAGCTTAGACAAGAGTATGGATACACATTTAAGGAAATGGCAAAAGAAGCATGTATTATTTATCATGATATTAAAGACTTAATAGATGCTATAGATAGAAAATAAATTACAAAGAAAAAAAATCAACGTGCATTTGAGAAAAATTCTCATATAAATGTTGAATTATATATTAATTGGCATATAATATAAATAGGAGGCGATTATAATGTTGATCCAATTTGCTTTTAAAAATTTCAAATCATTTAGAGATGATGCTACTTTAGATCTATCTGCAACTAAGATAAGTGAATTTAATGATAGAGTAATAGAATTAGGAAACGAAAAGATACTTCCAGTTGCTGCAATATTTGGTGCTAATGCAAGTGGAAAATCTAATATACAGCAAGCGTTTTCCTATATGGTTTATTATGTTATGCGCTCTTTTGCATTTGGCGGTGATGCTGATGAAAAAAAGAATAAAAGTGAATTTATGCAGCCGACACCATTTTTATTTGACAATGCGAGCAAAAATGCACCATCAACCTTTGAAGTTTATTTTATAGGTGATGAAAATGATAAGTGTAGACAGTATAATTATGGATTTAGTGTGGATAGTAAAGGCGTTTGTGAAGAATGGCTTAATGTTTGTGCAAAAAGCGCAAGAGGAAAATTTAAACCATTGTTTTATAGAAATAGAGAAAGTGATGAATTAGATTTAAGTGGTTTGCCTAAGAAAACTCATGACAACATTAAGACTTCACTACAGAATGAAACTCTTATTGTATCTTTGGGTGCAAAATTAAAAGTTGAAAAACTTAAGTATATTCGTGATTGGTTCTTAAAACATGAGATGGCTGATTTTGGTGATCCGTTTGAAAACTTATTCCTTTCTAGATATACACCAGAAGGTTTTTCTGATAACGAGAATGTTAGAAAAAAGGTTGTGGATTACTTTTCTTCTTTTGATGATTCTATTATTGACTTTAAGGTAGAAAAGTTAAAAGATGATGAAGACGATAATGAGCATTTGAAAATCAATACAGTGCACAGATTAATCAATTCTGATGAAACTGTCACTTTACCTTTGCAGGAGGAATCAGCAGGAACATTAAAAATGTTTGCTTTATATCCTTCTTTACAAGAAGTAATGGAAACAGGTGGTGTTTTATTTGTAGATGAATTAAATTCCAGACTTCATCCATTACTTGTGAGAAACTTTTTAATCAATTTTCTTGATCCTTCTATCAATAAAAATCATGCTCAAATTATTTTTACCACTCATGATTCATGGACATTATCAAATAATTTATTAAGAAGAGATGAGGTTTGGTTTACAGAAAAAGATAATAATGGTATTTCGTCGTTGTACTCATTAGCTGATTTTGTAGACGAAGATGGCCAAAAAATAAGAAAAGATGAGAATTATGAAAAAAATTATCTTTTAGGTAAGTATGGGGCAATTCCAGAATTGAAGTCAATGATGGTGATGGAGGATGATTAGTTTATGGGAAGGGAAGATAGGCGAGGTAAAAGAAAATCTAGAGAACAATCTAGAAAAAGAAGAGTTCCAGAATTGGGATATTATTATATCGTAACTGATACTGATCAGACAGAAAAGAATTATTTAGAAGGATTAAGAGATTCCATACCAGAAGTATTAAAAGGGAAAATTGTGATAAAGGTTACAAAATCAAGGACAGTCGATTTAGTGAAAACATGTAAAGAAGGAGCATCTCTATATCCCCAATACAGTGAACCTTGGATCGTTTTTGATCGTGATCAGGTAAAAGATTTTGATAGTATCATAAAGAATGCTGAACAAAGTGGAGTTCATGCTGGCTGGTCAAATCCTTGTCTTGAAATCTGGTTATATGCTTATTTTGGTTGTATGCCTAATATTCAAGATTCCGTTAGCTGTTGTAATAGATTTGCAGTTGAGTATGAGAGAAAAACTGGTCAAAAGTATGATAAAGCAGAAAAAGATTTATATAAAAAATTATGTGAATTTGGCGATGAAGAAAATGCTATAAAAATTGCACAGCAAAAAAGAAGTCAGTGTATTAATAATGGGATGTTAATACCATCTGAAATGATTCCTTGTACTAATGTTGATGGTTTAGTAAAAGAAATTAAAGAAAAATGTATGTAGTCTTTGAAGTCATAGGAACCTGCGTGTTCAAATTGTACAAGAAAAAAACGCTTATTTAATTAAGTTTACAAAGATGATTAGAAAAATAAATATTATTTTTCAGCAAAGAAAACAGATATAAAGAAGGAGGAATGATGGGAGTCATGTTAGACTATATTCGTGAAAATATATTCAGTTCAGTATTTAGTTTTCTGATTGGTTCATTTTTAACATGGATTTGGGTTAATAGAGGAAAGTTGAAGATATTGGGACATTCTATTGTCCATATGAAAAGTGATTATCGAATTAGCGCGGCTTATTTATTTAAAATTAAAGTTGATAGCAAATACTTGCTAATTAAGGGAAATAGAATTGATCAGTATCAACCAATTGGTGGGGTATATAAATACAACGAATCATTTAGGGATACTTACAATAAGTTACAAATTAGATGTGAGAGCAATGGATCTTTTTATGAAAAAAATGACCTTCGAGTATATGTTAAAGGAAAGTATTTAACCAAATTTTTAACATGGTATGGGTCAATGAGAAATAGAGAGATTACTGTGCATAGAGAATTTTTTGAAGAGATGGTTCAAACTGGTATAATTGATAAGGATGATTTTTTTAATTTAGACTTTGAGTTTATTAGAAAAATAAATTCAGGAATACATTATTCTGTACATTTCAAATGCGATGAAATATTACTTTTTGATATATATGAGGTGTTTTTAACGCAGAAGTCTTTAGAAAGTGTGAAACAAGTAGCAGATAAAAACAAAAACATTATTTTAGTAGAATATGATGATATAGAAAGAGAATGTACAGAAATTGGAGATAAATCCTATAAAATCTCTGAAAATTCAAAATATTTAAGATAAGGAGGAGCAATGAAATATTCAAGTGATATACTTAAACTATTTGATGATATTGATGTATCAGATAGTGATTATGAAAAAGCGATAGCAAGATATAAGTCTATAGCACATTATTTAGAGAACTCAGATGTGAATAAATACAAACCGAACATTTATATTCAGGGATCTTTTAAATTAGGTACTGCAATAAAGCCGTTAACTGAAGATGGTAGTTATGACATAGATTTGGTATGTACCTTTGATAAAATACAGAAAAATGAAATTACTCAAAGTAAATTAAAAAATATTACTGGAAAAGTCGTTAAAGACTATGTTGAAAGCAATAATATGAAGAAAGAACCCAATGACGGTAAAAGATGTTGGACTATAACTTATGTCGATGAGAAGAATTTTCACGTTGATATTTTGCCATCATTATTGAATGGGAAATTAAAAGAAATAGTGATTACTGATAAAGAGAATAGGGATTATAATATAATTTCGAATAATTGGGAAGTAAGTAATCCCAAAGCATACTCAGAGTGGTTCAGACAAATATCTCAGTATAAAGAATATAGACAGCAATATGCACTTGCGAACGCAAAAAATATAGAAGAAGTCCCTTTTTATAGAATAAAAACACCACTGCAAAGAGTTGTTCAACTGCTAAAAAGGCATGCGGAGGTAATGTTTGAGAATAATATGAAATTAAAACCTTCATCTGTTATAATTACGACTTTAGTAGCAAAAGCTTATGATAAAGTTAGCAAACAAAATCAGAATTTCATTGATATAATAAAAAAAATAATTAGTCAATTAGAACATGAGATAAATTACATAAATGAAAAACCTTGCGTTTTAAATCCTGTTGATGAGAACGAGAACTTATCGAGTAAATGGTCGGATGAGAACTATTTTTTAGAATTTCAAAATTGGATAAAACAATTAAAGTTTGATTTTTCAGTTACATATCATATAGGCAATGAAAAAGAAGAATTCAATCTTATTAAAAGAAGTATGTGTAAACAAAAATTTTCAACCGAAGTAGAACAGTCTATGGAGCTATTACCATATCATTTAAAACCAAAATGGGAAATGAATTTATGGAAGAAAGTAGAAATTAAAACTATTATATATCAAAATGGTTTTTTACCAAAAAAATTATCAAGCGGTGAATCTGTCTGTAAAGGGATTAATGTTAGGTTTGAAGCTATATCAGAAAATATAAAATTATATGATATATATTGGCAAATTACTAATACTGGTTTTGAAGCTCAACAAGCAAATCAGTTAAGGGGTGATTTTTATAATTCTGAATTAATAGAAGGAAAGAGGATACGTAAGGAATTTACATCATATACTGGCAAACATTATGTAGAGGCATTTTTGGTCAAGGATGGATGTTGTGTTGGGAAAAGTAATCCTTTTGTTATAGATGTAGTTCCTTATAAAAAGTATATATTTTAATTAGTGAAACATTAAAATTGATATGGATTGATATAAGGTGTTGAAAAAATCATGGAACTTCTTTTTGTGATTTTTGTCTAAAGAATGAGCAGTTGAATAAATTATCTTAGAAAAGATAGTATAGTTGAAATAAATCATATATGTCTTTTTGACTATCTTTTTATATCTTCTTAAATGTCCGCAAATCCTTATTTTATAGGCTCTACGGGCATTTTGCTTTTGTGGTAAACCTCACATATCTAGGTCTATCTTCTTATATTTTCGCTATCAAGCGTGGTTAAAATCGTGGTAAATACTTCTTATGCGATTAGAC
>NZ_JANGCA010000089.1:0-11236 GCF_024463855.1 Clostridium sp. DFI.1.208
GGGCAGGGAGAAATCACCCTGTATGGACGAATGGAAAACACGGATCATATATCAGTTACTTTCAAGGAAAAGAAGGAGCCTGTAAAGGTCGAGAAGCAGGAGAACGGCTTGTATCAGGGAAGCTATACACCGAAGGAGAACGGAAGCTATGTGTTCCAGAGCGAAGCGGCAGATGATGCACCTCTTGGTACGACCGCAACCTATGAAGTGACCGATATAACAGGACAGCCGAAGGAAGAACCGAAGAAAGAAGAACAGTCGGAAGTGAAGGAGATCCATATCACGAATGAACAGGGCCTGAAGGATATTGCAAAAGCACCGGATAAGACGTATATCATGGACAGCGATATCACGGTGACCTCTGATTCTATCATGGTGGAAAAAGAATTCACAGGGACATTGGAAGGGAACGGCCATGTGATCAAGGGCTTGAAGCAGCCATTGTTTTCATCCCTGAAGAAAGCGAATATAAAAAATGTAAATCTGAGCAGTACTATTGATACGGATGCAGATACAGCAGCGTTGGCAGGGAGTGCGACGGATACAAAAATCAATGGCGTTGGCATTTTAGCTGTCATTCATTCAAAGCAAAATGTTGCTGGAATGCTGGTGAATTGTACAAATACAAGTATAGAAAGCAGTTATGTGAGCGGGGAAATCACAGGGGAAGCAGGAGCTTCCGGTTTTGTCGTCTCCGGAAATGCAGAAATAAGCAACAGCTATGTAACGGGAATCATCGAAGGCAAGCAATCCGCATATGGATTCGGAAAAGAAAGCAGTATCACGAACTGCTATGCGGCCGTGTATGTGGAAGGCAAGGAAACAGGCAATTTCAATGGAGAGAGCAATAAGCTGGAAAGCAGCTTCTATGATATCAGCGTGGCATCGAAAGAAGAGCCGCGAGCACAGGAATACACAAGTGCGCAGATGGTCAGTGGAGGTCTGGTAATAGACGGTTTCCAACAAAAAAAGGGAAGCTATCCATCTTTAAAGAAAGAGATCACAGACAAATACAGTGAAGAGGCAAAGAAGCTGAGTGCGCTCAGTACACTGGCAGTCAGTACGCAGACAAGTCTGATGGGACTGACGAAGGATGTGGCACTGCCTTCCTCAACAGGGAAAGAAGCTGTCTCATGGAGTGCAAAAGGCAATATCGGAATCAATGGGAATACCCTGCTTGCGAAAGTGAGTACTGATTCAACAAAGGATACGGATGGAGAACTGATTGCAGCTACGAAGAGTGGTACAAGGATCTTGAAGGCTGCATCTGCGAGAATCCTTACGAAATCACCAATCGCTGGAGAATCACTTGCAGAACCAAAGACGCAGATCAGCTTCGATATGAAGGAACGCCTTTATTACAAGGTCACGACAACACCTGCAGAGGCGCCGGCTTCACATAAGGCAGCTATAGAAAGTGGCTGGAAGAGGTACTTATGGAGTGATGTGATCAACTGGTCGGATTTGGACTGGCATACCGATTATGTACTGAATGAATACGATATGGCAGCCAAAACCATGAAGACCTATCCCATTACGACCAATAAGGGACTGGTGGGAGGAAATGTCAGCCTGAGCGATACCTTTAAGGTAAGTACAGAAATCACTGCGACCTTACAGGATGCGCAATGTGAAAAAGGAAGCTGGACATGGGAGAAGAGCAAATCCTTATCCAGCGGCTGGGAAGAACTGAAAAGCAATGCAGATACGAACAGTATAACAAGTACTTATACACCGACAACAGATGACAGCGGATACTTCGTACGTGCAACCTTTACCGTAAGTGATGATCAAAGCTACAAGGGAACAGTAACGAGAGCCAGTTCAACGGTCATAAAGGAAGAACTGAACGGCATCAAGATCTATAGGAACAGTGCATTGACCGAAGAAGCGGGCGCAGCTGATATGGTAGTAGGAAACCAGCTGTATGCAAAGCTTACACAGGACAAATTCGATGCGGATGTTACATACAGTTGGCATCACAAAACGGATGATGATAAGGATCAGGATGACAAACGGGAAGGTAATGAAAGCAGTTATTTGATAACAGGAAAAGATGTTGGGAAAAAAATCTATGTAAAAGCTACAGCCAAAAATGATGGTGGAGCCAGTGGGGCAATCAAAGCGTATACAGATGCAGTGGTAAAAAAAGCCGCAACTGAGAAACCTAAGGTCACACCGGAATTAGTGAGCCGCGAGGATATCTCTCTGACTGTGAAAATGCCTTCCTCAGTCACAAAAGGATTGTATCAATTTGGATATGTATTGTCTGAAGGTGGTACTGAAATTCAACCATTTGATATTCTTGCTAGAGGTAATAATCCTGTGACCATTACCGGGTTGGAAGCTGATAAGCGATATCTTATCTATGTGAAACAGATAGGAGAGGATGGATATGAAGATTCTGCATGGGGTGATTATTCACTGGAAGCTGATACAGATTATCCTCATGTAGGAGGTACTGTTGAATTAAGTGTAACTCAGAATACAACAGCTTATGGACAAACACTTTCTGCAAAGATAACGAACGGAAAATTAGGACAACAAGGGGTTTGGAACTGGTATCGAATTGATGCTGATGGAAATAGAAGTGAATCTTTAATGAAGCAGAATAAATACACAATCAAGGATCCACGAGATATCGGTATGAGGATTGAGGCAGTTTATTCTGGAGATAGCACACAATTCTATGCAGGTGAAATTAGTGCGCAGAGTGAGATAGTGAAAAAAGCAGAAGTAGATGCACCGGCAGACGTAATGGAAGAAAATAAAATTAAATCGACGGATTCAACTTTAACTTTTACACTTCCAGATCAGGATCCTGCAGAAGGTGCACTTGGAGTCAATGAACGATTTATAATTGGCTACTCCTTAAGTGAGAATGGTGTTCCGATAGAGTATCGCGAAGAAGGTATTGTTAAAGAATATCAACCAAGAACAGAAGTCGTAATGAAAAATCTGGACAGGGATACAACTTATTATCTGTTTTTACGATATGTGGAGCAGAATGAGCATTACAAATCAGAATGGACTCCTGCGAGCAAGCGTGTAACCGCCAAAACCTCGAAAACTGAATTACAGGGATCGTTATCATTCATTTACGATAACACTGGGGCTACCAATCCGATTCAGGGAGAAAAATTGATCGCCCGATTGGATGGAGTAAATACAAAAGAAGGTACCTGGAAATGGACGAAAAATGTGAATGGCGAGAAAAGTAATATTACGAACTTCTTTCCGGAAAAAGACGATGGTACATATTATATGATTCCTGCAACAGAACCTGTAGGAACAACATATGAAGTCACCTTTACACCGATAGCTGGGTTCAGTGGAGAGAAAAAAGCATTATCAACAGCTGTTCAGCAATATGTGCAGGAACAGTATGATGCTCCAACGATTGCTCCTAAGCTAGTAAAACAAACAGATACGACACTTACCTTTCAAATGGGAGAGGACGCGGATGCAGATGTCGTTTATGAATTTCAATATGGAAAAGAAGATAGTATAGATGCAGCTACAAACAAACTCGTGGAAACCAAAGCTTATAAGGGAACAGATGTTACTGTAACAGGGCTAGATCGCAATACGCCATATTATATTTGGGTTAGGCGCGCAAAGGATGATAATTATGAAGCGAGTCCATGGTGCTTATCAAATCTGAAAATGAATACAGAAAAGACCAGCATTCTTGGATATGTTAGTATCGAGGGAAATGATACCGCAGGGAAAGAACTGAAGGCTACATATACCAGAGCAAATTACATACCAGAGGGTGATGATGCGAGTGGGACATGGACCTGGTATCGAGAAGATGAGGGCGGCTATATCAAAATCGCTACCGGTATTTCTAGTAATAAGACCATATCTACTTATACACCAACAGGGTCAGATATCGGAAAAAGACTAAAAGCCGTTTATACAGGTACTGGTGATTTCAAAGATGATAAAGAAGCAGTTACAACAAGTATAAAAAAGAATGTAGCAATCGATCCGCAAATAACCAACTTATCAAAAGGAAATGATGTTGATAGTCATTTGAGCATGGAGATCAGTCTAAATGAAATAGACAATATATGGTACCGAATACAAAAGCAAACGGATCTAGCACCAAATGTACCATTGGGAATAGAAGACAGCGTATTGACGAAGGCTGGATGGACAAAAGCTTCATCTACAAGCTTTCAGGTTACGCAAGATTATGAAAAAAAATATTTTGAACCTAATATAAGTTATACCGTCTATATTGTGAAGCAGGAAAGCACAGAAACTCAGGTTAGTAATATCATCAGCAAATCCATAGAGCTAGGCGTTATCACTCAGTCTGGAACCATTATTTTTTCAGGGAATGAAGTTGTGGGAAAGACGATTACAGCTAGTCTTAAAAATGCAAACAATAACAAGGGGACCTGGAAGTGGTATAAAAGTACAACAGATTGTGGAGAGACAGGATCTATAGCCGCGCCTGGAGTTGATGAAACAGCGAAATGGGAACAATTATCCAGTGGATATAGTCCAAGCATTGATAGTGATACCAGTACGCTGACGATTAGTGAGGATATGTGGAAATACTATGTCAAGGCAGAATTTGTGCCAAATAGTGATATTGGTTATGGCGGCACCAATATTCAGTTAGTCAACAGTGCATATATCCGAAAGATATATAATGAACAAATTACGATTACATCTGATACAAAGGATGGAAATGGAAACAATACAGCTTATTCTGGTACAAAAGTTACTGCAACTGTAGCGAATTGGACTGGGGATGATCTAAGTAAGCGTTTTGAAATGTATATCGGTGATCTTGATCCTGTTCCACATGAAGATGATAGTCGTACATATAAAGACAATACCATGACATCTACAGAATCAAACTGGAGTGACAGGGATGGCAGAAATATATATGCGAAGCTAACGGTACCTGATAACATCATGTTGTACGTAGACGAAAAGCTAAATGTTATTAAAGCAGGAACAGAATATGAGAGTGATCGGATCCTATATCGTTCAGGAGAATCTATATCGAATCCAACGGAGCTTAAAAGCTTTATAGAAGGAACAGGGGCTTACTCCAATCGTGCAGGATCATATATCATTACGCAGAATATATCATTAGCAGGAGTAACAACAGCGGCCTGTGATAATTTCAGTGGTCATTTAGATGGTGATTATCATACAATTACGGGTCTTTCATCGGAACTGTTAGGTACGGTGAAAGGGAATGGTAGTACAAAGGCAGTTGTTGAAAATATCATCATAAAGAAAGCTAATATTGTATATAAGCCTTCTGTAAAGGATGGTAATATCGGTGTGCTATGCCGTGAAGTCTATCAGCCCGCTGTCGTAAGAAGAATTCTTGTAGTAGATGCTACCTTTAATACGAATGCGCGTACAGGGATGCTGGTTGGTCAGTTGGGGCTTGAGGAATATGGCTCCAGTTATAACCCTCAGTTATCACAGGGAGCTGATATATACGATGCAGAAATTTCAGAATGTTCAACAGCTTCAGGTGTTTTGAATAATGAAACTGTAAATACTTCAACTGGAGGTTTTATCGGCTTTGCACCTACAGGTAGAGTGTTAAATAATTCAAGTGTAAGTACAGAAGTTATCGGAGGTAATTGGATTGGTGGTTTCATTGGATATGCATCACGAACAAGCAAGTCCTATCTAATCAATAACTATTCCGCTGCAAAACTAAAAGTAGGAAATTACAGAAATCCGGCAATCGGGGGTGCAATTGGCGGTTATGGAACAAAGGATTTTACGAACAATGTTATCACGAATACTTATTATGACAGTACAATGACGAGTGGAACAAATCTTAGTGATATAAACTATGGAACACCGAAAACTTCGAGTGAACTTGTAGGAAGTAATCTGAAAGCATCATTTGATACATATGATAAGAGTAATATATGGACCTATAAAGAAGGCTACTATCCTATTTTAACATGGTTGAAAAACAGCAAGCTTTCATTATTGTACTCTTCAACGAGGGGATCTTTTACATCTATAGATAATCAGACAGGCAGTGGTGATATGTTCACAGGGAATCTTAATGGAAGCATAGCAATACCTGTCGATTTACAAGGGAATGACTTTACTTACAAGAGTAGTGATCAAAATGTGCTCAAAATTACCGAGGGAGGAACCATTATCCCAGTAGGTACTCCGGAACAAAAGGCTACAATAACGATTACCTATACAGAGCCTGATGAAACAATCGGTGGTTCTGCATCAAACACTTATGAGTTTACTGTCAAAAAGCAAGTTAAGGCCTTAACTTCTGTTTCTATCACTGGAACAACAAATCCCGGTCAGATTTTGAGTGCATCAGCATCAGGTGCTAAAAATTATCAGTGGTATCGTAGAAAACATGGAGATACTTCACGAGAAATAATCGCTGGAGCCACAGAAGCTGCCTATACCATTCAGCCTAAGGATATTGGTTATGAAATCAATGTGGATGTCGGAGCACCTGGGTATGCTACGATGTCTTCTAAATTTTCCAGTGTCGTCACCTCGATCAAGCCAACCGATCTTCAGACTACGGAATTGACAGATCAGGCTGTCACAGTAAAAGCGAACGGGATTGATGGTGCAAAATATGAATATGCCTATGCGACTACTGAGGGAGGAAATAAAATCATTGCAGGACATTCTACTTCAGCGTTTAAAATCAGCGGTTTACAGAGAAATAAGCAATATTGGCTATTCGCAAGAGTTGCTGGTGCCGAAGATGGCAGTTATGCCCCAAGCGAATGGAGTAAAGCTGTTACAATCAAGACGGAGAAAACCAATATTGCAGGACCGATTAAATTGAACGGCGTCATCAATGCAGGAAGTACCCTTACCGCTTCTATTGCGGATACCAATCTTCAAAAGGGAAACTGGAAAATTGAGAGGACGAAGGATGATGGAACAGTCACCCCGCTCACGCCGAAGACCTCTACAGACTATGGCCTGACCTACGAGCTGACGGATGCGGATGCCGGCTCTAAAATAAAAATCACATATTCCGCCCTGGCAGATACGGATTTTGACAAGTCTGTTTCCATCGAGACCGATCCGATATTGAAGCGTTCACAGGAGGCGCCTTCTCAGGCACCTGTCGAGATCACAGCCGCAAAGAAGGATCACTCCCTACAGGTACAGGAGAGTGTCGTGGAAGCCGGAACTACATATGAATTCGGTTACCGTAAGAGTGCGAGTGAGGATATAAAGCCTGTGTCCGGCGGCGGTGTCACAGCTGATACACCAGTCACTATATCCGGACTTGAACGCAATACGACCTATTACATCTATGTGAGAAAAGCAGAAAAGGATCTCTATGAACCAAGTCCATGGTCTCCTGCTGCTCAGCTAACAACAGATCGATCCAGTGTAAAAAATAATACTATCACGGTTAGTGGGAGTGAAAAGGTCAATCAGTTTCTGACGTTCACAGTGAATCATAAGGATGATAATACAAAGGATCAAACTGGTATGTGGGTTCTGGAGCGTGTGGGAAAGGATAACTCTAATACACTGGTTCCTACAACGATGAGTGTGGATACACAGACGATTACCTATAAGCTGGTTCCTGAAGATTCAGGATATCAAATCAAGGCAAAATTTATCGGTATACAGGATTACAAGGAAAGCTGTGAGGGGAAGAGTGCGCTCATACAGAATGACGCTCAGCATATCGGAGATGTGCTGCCAACTATCCAGTCAGCTGGTGAATACAATATCAATGCCATTATCAATAAAGTAAGTGATGATGTCTATGAATTTGGTTATAAAAAAGAAGGAGACAGCAATATCACACCACATCCGGTAACGGCAGCATGGGGAAAGGAAGTGGCAATCACGCCCCTGCTTCGTGAAACTACCTATACTATATATGTGAGAAAAGCCGCAAAAACCGGATATGATGCCAGTGGATGGTCGGAAGGTGTTGATTCAAAGACCCAAACGTCCACATTAACTGGAAATATCACATATACCGGAACGACGAGTGTGCAGGATATCCTTCATGTTACCTATGAACAAGGTAAGTATCCATATGCCGGGGATGATTCCGGCGGAAGTTGGCAGTGGAAGCTGGATGATGTAGATGTTCCAGCAGATAGGGGCGGTCAGTCAGATTCTCTTATAATCGAACCTGTCGATGGAAATCCGGAGGTGACCGTGACCTATACAGCAAAGGAGAAGAGTGGATTCCAAGGAACGATCACGAGGGATTTTGGAAGAGTTTATAAAAAAAGCGCTGATGTACCTGCAGCTCCTACAGTTGCGGCACAAGGGGAAGATAAAAAGAAGGAAGGAAGTATTCTGCATCTTGAAAGTGCGGATGTAGATGAGGCTGTGTATTATTATCTGCAGCTGTCATCGAATGATAATCTGCCGGAACTGATTGCAGAAAAGGATATTGTGGACAACGGTGCTGTCAAAGACAATACGGATAATGTGGAACGCTGGCTGAAAGCAGAAGCATCCATGGATATCCGGGTACCTGCGAATAGAACCTATGTTGTCTATGCCGCAAGACTGGAAACACGCTCCAGGATGGCAAGTGGAATCAATTCCACACGTGGCAAATTGAGCGCAAAGGAACCTTTGTTGAGAGACCCGGAAACAGAGGGGCAGATAACAGAGAGTGATCCTAAGGTTGTCTGGAAAACGCTTCAAGAAAAGACACTTCAGTACTCCTTATATGGAAAAGCACCAACGGCTACATGGAAGTACTATGTGACGAAGACTCCAGAGGTAGCGACAACATGGCAGAATATTGATGCGGAATTGAAGGCACTGGGAAGAGTGGACGAGGTCAAAGACAATGTCTCCTATTCAACGTTTAAGGTACCGTTGAAGTATACAGGTTTCTATCTGAAAGCAGTCTTGATTGGTGTAGATGATTACAGTAATCAGGTCGAATATGTGACCAAGGAAAAATTGCAGGGAAAACTGTTGACAAGTACAGCGGTGATTACACATTCCGATAGTTATGCGTTACTGGATACCTTGCAGGCGGAATACAAATTTCAGGAAATCAGTGAAGAGGATGATCCATCGGGAACCTTCTACTGGTACCGCAAAAAAGATGGAATGAGTGATCCTGAGCTTATCAAAAAGGACGCACCGGGTACGACAAGCAGCTATCAGACGCAGGAGGCGGATTTTGAATGCTATATCTATGCAGTATATGTGGCAGCGCCAAGCGGACAGTTCAGTGGAGAGTCAGTAACCGACAGTGTCTATATCAATCATAAGGCAGCGCAGAATACACCGGAAGCGCCAAAAATCCTGCAGGTCAATGGAAACAGTATACAGTTCAAAGCAATATCAAACTATAATCCGAAAGGAATGGACAAGATACCGCAAATTGTTGTTGGATATCAAAAGGTGAATGTAGATGGTACACCAGCCGATGCGGAAATTACATGGCAGAAGGATTCTGACTACGGAGATAATTGGTTCCGAAAACTGGATCGAAGAAGCAGCTATAAACTGTATGCAAAATTTCTGGGAACCAATGTTTATGCACCATCGGGTATAAGTGCAGCGAGTGCAATCGCGACAACGGAAAATGAGCTGTTCGATGAATCCAGCCTCGATGTGCAGGCGCTGAGTACCTTTGGCACTACGGACAGCGATATCGGAAACAAGGTCATGATGAGCTTTACCGGTGACGGCTATGATGAAGGATATTTCCGCATCCGTCGAAGCAATGGGGATACGATCGTGGAACAGGTGGAGGATGCCGTTGTCACCGGAACCAGCATCTCCTATAGCTATACGTATACCGCAGATGATGTAGGCAGCTATATCATCGTCGACTATATTGCAAGGGACAGTGCAAAACGCTTTGAGGGAACGATAACGAAATCGAATAAGCTCGTCATCACGAAGCCGGAGAATCCGGATAAGGCGATACAACCTGTCCTGCAGCAGGATCTGGATACGAACCTGTATGTGGAGGTTCAGGACGGCTATGAATACTATCTCAGTACCTCTTCGACCTCACCTCTTGCGGATAGCGGGGATTGGGATACGCTGACAAAGCTCACAGAAGGGGAACATGCCGGACAACATGAATTCACCCATCTGGACAGGACGGCCTTCTATTATCTGCACGCAAGGATCGCTGAAACGAAGGAATACCGTCACAGTACGGCTGTCGTGAGTAAGAGAATGGCTCCTTCACCGTTCATCGACTTCAAAACGACAGATGTCAAGAATACGAAGAATAAAGAAGCTGCCATGGCGTTGAGTGAGGCGATCCCATTCCCGTCCACCCTGAAAAAGGGGAAGATCACGATCGAGGACATGTCCTTCATGAAAGAGACAGATGACAAGGGCGATCTTGTCCGTAATGAGATCTCGGTATTCACAGATGCCGAAGGGAATGCAACGGATGCCGTATATGAGCGTGGAAGCAGATGGGGGAATAAGAACTTTGCGACAGAGATCATCCTCTATGACAAGGATGGAAGCATCGTCGATCGAACGAATGGCACGAAGACGACGCTGGATGCGACACGAGCGGAAACGATGAAGCTTGCCGTGTATCGTGTGAATGCGATCAGTGATCCGGGACCGTATGTCTGGCAGGCGACATTGAAGGATTCAACGACAGAAGGGATCACCGCACTGTTGAAGGGGAATGTGATCATGACGACGCAGCTGGAGGCGCTCGTTCCACAACAGATCCGGATGCATGCAGAGGGCTCCCTCATCCGGCAAAGTACCAACAATGCATCCCTGCGCAACGATACTGCGATGCCGATCACGATCGGCGTGGACAGACTGGCAGTGAAAGGGAATGGGATGCCGTCTTTGATGGGGGTCATGAAGGGTGGTATCGCCACGATCCAAAAGGATGAGGCGTATCTGAAGATGAGTAATGACGGTTCCAACTTTACCAGTCCGCGAAACGGAGCATGGTTCCAGACAGAGACAGCTTCTCAGAAGGAGGACCTGTTCCTCATGGGGCGTGGAAGCCGTGCCGATTACTATGTGAGCGGTGCTGCAAATGCGGGACAAAAGTGGCCGTGGGACAGTGATGGAGAGGTCAAGGAAGCCTATAAGATCCGCTTCATCACATCGATCAGTGAAGAGGATGTCGCAACCTATGAAAGAAAACAGTACGAGATCAGAGAGGAGTAAGGGATGGAAACAGAAGAGAAGAGAGCAGGGAAGCAGCGCAAGGGGATGATCTTCCTGATCGTCCTGCTCCTGCTTGCGG
>NZ_JANGCA010000009.1:0-123904 GCF_024463855.1 Clostridium sp. DFI.1.208
CCTGATCTGATCCAGCTGAACATCCTCTTTCGTCAACAGCATATCCGAATCGCCGCAGCCACTCATCACCAGACACAGACTCAAGACTGCCAATAATTTTTTAAACATCCATATCCCTCTTCCTTTTCCAATGCTTAGATCAGCTTCCTGACAGGTTTTGCTTATTCCGTTACGATCCCCGTCAAATTCTGAAAGGCCTGCATAAATATAAGAAAAATCATGACTGTTGATCTGTCATCATCTGGTTTCTCCTTACGATATTGCCTTTTCTTTGATGAAGCGTAGCTGTCTTCCAGTAATTTCCACAAATCCTGTCTTTTTATATATTGTCAAATCTAGCTTTTCATGGTACTATCTCTACGCCTACAGTACCTTACTGTACGATCCTGCACGCTGCACTGACTGGAATATATGAGATATCCAGTTTTTTTATTTCCTTCCTCAGCTGTTCCTCACTCGCATGAGCATAGAGATTTTCGGTGATCCCGGTGGAAGCATGGCCCAGCATAGTGGAACAGTATTTGATGGGGATACCGGCCTCCAGTGCTCTCGTCGCAAAGGTATGCCGCAGACTGTGGAAATGGATGTCGTGGATATCCAGCTTTCTCAGCAGCCTGTGCATATGGTAGGAGATCCTTCTGGGCTCCATGACATTGCCATTTCGGGTATGAAACAACGGTGCTTTCGGATCCTCTCTACGCTCCCGCGGCATCGTGTCCAGATACGTCTTCAAAGCCTTATAGAGCGCCTCATTCATCGGCACCTTGCGCACTCTGCTGGATTTTGTGCTCTGATAGATGAGCGGACAGCAGACCGTACAGTCCTCTTTATAGGTCATCACGCGATTCAGGGATTCATCCACCTGGATCTGTCGTTTGGACAGGCAGATATCCTCGATACGTAAAGCACTGACTTCCCCGATTCGCAGTCCCGCATGGATAGCAACCAGCACGGGTACCATGGAATTCTCCTTATATACCGGTGAGATGGCCGTTGTCAGTTGTTTCTGTTCCTGCATGTTCAATACGCGGACCTCCTTCTTCACCTCTCTTGGATATTCCACACAGCGGCAGGGATCATAGGAGACGATGCCCAGCTGGATCGCCCGTTTGAAGGAGAGCTTCAGGACCATGATGTGCTCCTTCAGCGTTTTGACACCCAGTCCGCCTCTTCCATCCAGTCTGCCCCTCTCATATTTGATATTCACATAGGCCTGCAGGATGGATTCTGTGATATCGTTCAGTGGATAATCACCGAGCAGAGGACAGATATGACTACAGATATAGCTGCGAAAGCTGGCATAGGTGTTCGGCTTTGCGCTCAGCCTCACAAAATGCTCGAGGAAATAGAGCAGCCACTCCTCAAGGGAGGGCATATGATCAAAGGGATCCTCACTGCGGCCATAGCGCAGGATATCCTGAGATGCGAGAACACGTTTCTTGTTCGACATAGATAAAACTCCTTTCACAAAAAAATTCCAGTACCGCATGCGCACACAAAAGGACAGAGGAAAAGAAAATCCACTGAAAAAGAGTGTGAAGCAAAAAGTATTGGAATCAACGTTGAAAACCATAAAAAGGGAAATCCTACAAAAAATTGCGGAATTCGCCATAAATTTCTACAAAAGCATTTACAAACTGTGATGCAGGTGTTATAAATATGAGTGTAGAAATCATTACATGAGCTTACAGTAAGGTACTGTAGGACAACACGTCAACGACTGAGGAAGGTCGTTTTTTTGTACCTGTTTCGTCACTGTTCTTCCCTTTGTTTCTACATATTATCACATTTAAAGAATGATAGAGATACAAAAAATACCCCTAAAAAAGAGGTTTGTGAAGTATTTAGATAGCTGTTCTTACCAGACGCATGCGGATAATCCGATCCACGTTAGAGCCATGAGATGATTTGCAAACAAAAAAGCGCGGTTTTTCCGCGCACATCATATTCCCATATCCTGAATTATCAATATCTCAAGTTTTTTCCACATCCATATATCACTCACAGCATCCAGAAGCATGCAGATCCCAGTTCCTACAACCATAAATTCACTATGTAGGTGAAACTGTACGGCAAGTGCTGCCGTGGCACCCATCTTTGCTGCCGTAACAAGGGCTGCAATCCACCATTTTGGATACTGCAAATGCCGTATTCTTCCTGTGATAATCAAATTGCTGAAGGCATGCAGAAAGGTAACAAATGCCAGAACTGCTGGCAGTGTATCATACACCTCCTCCGGATTTGTCAGCATCCACACCCCCAGAAAGCTGACCAGCAGACACTCTACTAATGACAGCAGTGAAATCAGAAAGCGCTCATCTTCCTCCAGAAATAAAATAAGCTGCGGTACGCCCTGAAACAGCAGCATGATCCCTCCGATAAACGTCATTAGCTCCGGGCTTACCGGATACAGAAGCATAAACATAATACCAAAGCAGCTCCACATCAATGACTGATACAGACCATTCCATTTCAGTCTATGTACATATTTTATAGAAAAAAGCATATGATCCCTCCATGCGTATTCCTATGGTATCACGAACAGATGGGAAAAGGAAGCATGCACAGAAAAAAACATAAGAATTATGCGCTGGCCTTAGAATGGGAATCAGGGATAGTAGCATGAACAATAGAAAGAAAAATGTAAGAATATCGCATATAGGCTTCATCTGTCAAATATGATATAATTTTACCTGTAGCGGGAGGTAGAGAATGAAAATACTGGATACTCTGGGGAAAACAAAGAAGGCCATCGGCGGTGTTGTAGCCATCTGTATACTGGCTGCTGTCATCTTTTTTGCGGGAACCGTTTTCGGAGGAAAGCAAAGTGAACCGAAAATTACATCGACAGCACTGACACAGCAGCTGCAGGAGGTCAGTGATCTGGCCGTCATGGAATATAATTATACTAAGGTGGGGAAATTTGAGAATTCTCTGACCTTGAATGGCTGGAATATCCCGCTGACTAAGAAAAGCTTTCTGCTCACCTATGCAGGACAGCTGAAAGCCGGTGTAAGGATGGAACAGGCAGAGGTTGATGTAAAAGGGAATACGATAACCGTTTTATTACCGGAGGTTGAAATCCTGAGTAATATCATCGATGAAAAGAGCATCGAGGTATATGATGAAACCAAGAATATATTTAATCCGATCAGTATTGAGGATTATACGGCATTTGCTACTCAGCAGAAGGATAAGGTGGCGGATGAAGCAGTGGAAAACGGTCTGCTCAGCGAGGCAGCGACGAAATCACAATCCGCAATCCGCAAATTCTTTCAGATGATACCGGAAATAAAGGAAAATTACAGCATTGAAGTGAAATTCAAATCATAAGGAGGAAAAGACACGCTATGGTAAAGCATGTATTATTTGTAAAAATGAAAGATAATTCCATGGAGGAATGTGAAAAAGTGAAGGCATTGTTTCTATCCATGAAGGAACACATTCCCTTCCTGCGCGATTTGCAGGTCGGTATTGACTATCTGCATTCCGAGCGCTCCTATGATGTAGTTTTGGAGCTTGTGGTGGATAATCGTCAGGCACTGGAGGATTATCAGAAAAACACCTATCATGTAGAAAAGGTGAAGCCTTATATTCATGCCGTACGAAGCGGCAGTGCAACCGTTGATTATGAATACTAAAAAACAGGCAGGGTGATCAATCATTCATATCAGAATGATCATAGCACCGCCTGTTTTTTTAATATTATTTCTTAGCCAGATACAGGCGCACACCCATATCGCTATATTTCTGTTGTATCTCCGCACGCAGTTCACTGTCACTCAGAATTCCCTGAATATCCGATAGCGGACAAATGGTTTTAAATGCCTTTTTGAAAAACTTGCTGTGATCTGCACAGACGATTGTTTCCTCTGCATGCTCGTGCATCAAAAGCTTCATAATATTTTCATCTGTTGCAGAGCTGGTAATTCCAGCATGCGCATCAATTCCATTCGGTGAAAGAAAAAACAAATCGCTGTTCATTCGTTTCATAGCCTCAACTGCCACATCATCATGGAAGGATTCATGCTGCTTATCCAGCCTGCCAGCCATTAAAAACACCTCTACCTGCTCGCAATGGACAAGTGCATTGGCTACCGGAAGAGAATAGGTGATAACCGTACAGCGAAGAGATGCATCCGCCAGTCTTTTAGCAATCGCATAGCAGGTGGTACCTGCATCCAGTGCAATGCTCATCCCTTCCTTGATCAGATGCTCCACTGCATAATCAGCCATTTTAATCTTCAGATCCATATGCTGCGATTCTCTGGCAGTAAAAATAGTGTTCTGCGGCATTCTGCCAATACTCACCGCACCGCCTGGAATACGTTTCAGCAGCTGCTTTTTTTCAAGGACTGTCAAATCGTTACGAATCGTTGCCGGTGAGACATGAAACAGCTCACACAGCTCCAGAACCTGCATATGCTCCTGCTCCTGAAGCACTTCACAGATTCTCTGATGCCGACGTCTTGCTTTCTTATCATTGTTCATTCCACTCACCTCATATATACAGTTTTATTATAACAGAATTACCAAAGACTTTGTGTTTATGCACTTTAATTTCTGTATTTTTTAAGAAAATAGCCAGGTTTCTTCACAGATAACAAAAAGTTTATACATTCTTAAGAAGATACGAAAGGAATCTTTACGATTGTTGTCCATAATAGACAGTGAAGAAAGTTTAGGTGATGAAATGGAAGCTACGAATACAGCCATCAAAGGACTAACGCAGAAGCAGGTGGAAGAACGCATAAAAAATCATCAGAAGAACAGTGTATCACAGTCTATCACAAAGACATACCGTCAGATATACAAAGAAAACATTTGCACCCTGTTTAATCTGCTTAATATATTGATCGCACTGGCACTGGTGCTGGTACAAGCCTGGTCGAATTTATTTTTTCTAGCTGTTATTGTCTGTAATATCATCATCGGCATCCTGCAGGAGTTACATGCAAAAAAGCTGGTGGATAATCTGTCCCTGCTTATGCGGCAGAGGGTTTCGGTTATGCGGGATGGCGTTTTATGCAGTGTGAATGCTCAGGATCTCGTTGTGGACGATGTCATGGTATTATCCAGCGGGGAACAAATACTCTGCGATGCCGTTCTCTTACAGGGGGAGGCAGAAATCAATGAGGCTCTTTTAAGCGGAGAGTCCGATCCCATTCATAAGCGTGAAAGGGATCAGCTGTTATCCGGCAGCTCAATTATATCCGGGAAATGCTATGCGCAGGTTGTTCATGTCGGCGCGGATAATTATGCCAATCGTATCGCCAATGAGGTAAAGAAGGTACGTGCAGTTAATTCCCGCCTGTTAAATGCCATGAAGCGGGTGACAAAGCTGACCGGCTATGCAATCATTCCCTTAGGTATTCTGTTATTTCTGGAGGCATGGGGATTTCGTGGGGATTCCATACAGGTAAGTGTTATCACAAGCTCGGCCGCATTGCTGGGGATGCTTCCCAAGGGGCTTGTTCTGTTGATCAGTGTATCCCTTGCCGCTGGAGTTAGCCGTATGGCAAAGCATAAGGTTCTTATACAGGATTTGTATTCGCTGGAAACACTTGCTAATGTTGATACACTTTGTCTGGATAAAACAGGAACTATCACCACAGGAGATTTAGCGGTAGAAACCATTCTCCCCCTGTGTGAGGAAACAGAAACGGATATGGATTATATTCGCTCCTTTTTGCACTATAGCGACGACAACAATGCAACCTATCAGGCGCTTTGTAAGCAGATCAGCCCCCGTGCTGTATATGAACCACAGGCACGTATTCCATTTTCCTCTCTTCGTAAATGGAGCAGCGCTTATTTTGAGGGATATGGCTCCCTGATTATGGGTGCACCGGAAAAGCTGCTGGAAGAGCTGGACGCTTCCTTTTCCGCTCTTATGGAGGAAGGTAAGCGAATCGTTGTTTTGGGAAAGTGCTCTGATCCGGTGCGTAAGGATGCACCTCTTCCATCAATTCATCCTCTGTATGCCGTTGTCTTTACCGATACCATACGTCCGCATGTAGAAAAAACACTGCAGTATTTTCGTGAGGAGAATGTGGAGATCAAAATCATATCCGGTGATCATATAACCGCGGTTTCCGCAATCGCCCGACAGGCCGGACTCCATAGCTGGAATGCCTGTCTGGATATGAGTGGCATCGGGGATGATCCTTTGATGATCGACCAGCTTGCTGAACAGTATTCCGTATTTGGCAGAGTAACGCCATTGCAAAAGAAGCTGCTCGTACAGGCATTGCAGAAAAAGGGGCATGCAGTCGCAATGAGTGGCGATGGTGTCAATGATATGCTGGCGTTGAAGGAGGCAGATTGCAGTATTGCGATTGCACAGGGCAGTGATGCGGTTAAACAGATGTCGCAGATTGTTTTGCTTGATTCTGATTTTTCAGCTTTGCCCATGATTCTGAAAGAGGGACGCCGTGTAGTGAACAATGCGACAAGAGTAGCTGGTGTATTCTTTATTAAGACCATATATTCCATTCTGCTTTCTATCCTATGCATTCTCATGAATCTTCCATTTCCTTTCATTCCGATTCAGATTACGTTAATTGATCTTGCAATCGAAGCCTTTCCCTCCTTCCTTACCATGCTGGAGCCGGATCATAGAAGAGTGGGCGGTGATTTTCTTACCACCGTGCTCTGCAATGCGCTACCCAACGCGATTGCCATTGTATTCAGCTTTCTAGCCATTGAATTCATGAGTGATGGCTTTGCCATTCGTTATGATGAGGCGGTTACCATGATGTATTTATGTGTCACAGTTATTTCAATGCTGGCTGTATATCATTCCTCACGCCCGCTGAATCGGTTAAGGGCATTGATCTGTTTATGTATGACTGTAGGGTTCATATTGGCCATTCTATTATTTCATGAGCTTCTTCATATCACGTTACTGTCCTTGCGACTCCTTGTCCTGACCGCAATTCTTGCGCTATCTGCCGTTGTGATCCGACAGATTCTCATGCTGTTGCTGCCATGGATTCCCGGCTTTCGCCCCCAGCAAAAAGGTGCCAGACAGCATTCCCTATCCTGATGTTTAAAACAGGCAGAACGGTGTATACTCTTACTGTTCTGCCTTTCTTGTGGAGCAACTGATTTTTTGAATTGTATCTGTTCATTTTTTGCGTTTATCATCTTTTCATTATAAAAGATTATGGTATAATACTAAGGACGGCATTTATTTCTATCCCATAATAAGGTTGTATGCAGGGCAGAAGCCACTAGGAACGTATGTCTATTTTTTATGTTTCTGATTGATTCCGGGATAGTATACAGTTACCCTCGTAGGTAAACATGTATGCAACAGTTCTCCTGAGCCTTATCTCACTGAAGACCTTCTTGTTAGGAATTTCAAACAAAAACCTGAATATTTCACAAATGTCCCCGTACCTCATCAGGATAGAGGGTCCGCCTCCTAAGGTTATGCTCTACCGGCCGCCTTACGATGAAAAGTGATCGTTACCAATTTTAATTGAATAGATGTCTCTGTAGCTCAGCAGGATAGAGCGTTCGCCTCCTAAGCGAAAGGCCGTGGGTTCGAATCCCGCCAGGGACGCCAGCAAACACGCCGAAAACCTTTGATTTATCAGGGTTTTCGGCTTTTCTTATTTCTGCGGCTTTTGTGGCTTTTTTGCAAAAAACCTTGGTTTGCTAACATTTGCTAACGAGATTTGGCCTTTTGCTAAGAAAGGCGGTAAGTCAGAGGTTCGATTTTTACCAAAGGAACTTGCAAACATTTGTTAGCAGAAATTAGAGGAAGTTGCAAACAAAATCGCGAATTTGCTAACATCGCTCAAAAATGCTTTCAGAACCTTGCTAACAAAAAAAGTGTTTGGTCACTGTGCAAAGTGGTTCAAACGAAGAAAACCTCTCACAAAGTGAGAGGCGTTCTTCTGAGGGAGGGACTTTATAAAGCTTTTGCCAGCTGCTTGAGCAGTGCGGCAGTTTCGGGATTTTTAAGCAGTTCCAGTATCTTCGCTGCATCACTTTCATCACTTTCAGTGACGGCAGTATCCGCAGTTTTAGGCTCTGTATCTTCGACAGGATCAGGAGTCTTGGATGAGTAAAATGCTTCCTCCAATCGCTGAGCGTTTATGCAGCGATCCTCGTCGATGATGTGAGAGTAGACATCTGCAACCATTTTTACCTGAGCATGACCAGAGTCGCCCTGGACGGATTTCATATCGCCGCCATTGAGTTTCAGCTTGTAGGTGATACTGGAGTGACGGAGAGAATGGAATACAACATGAGGCAGTCCGTTTTCTTTGATAAGTTTATTGAAAGCACGGTTAATCACCTGGCTTTCCATCGGACGGCCATTGCTGGAGCAAAAGACCAGGTTATTGTCGATGTATTCATCTCCAAACAGATCCATCAGCTCATCAATTTCTTTTTTTCTTTCTACCAGCATATAGGCAACTGTTTTCGGCAGGTACACACGGCGAATACTGGTTTTGGTTTTAGGCTCTTTCAGGACCAGAGCAGTATGGGTACTGGCTATGCAAGGTGGAAACTTCTTAATAACACCTTTGTCACTCAAATCGTCCAATGCACCTCGTGTAACCCGTTGCAGCTCTTTGTTGACGAATATATAAGCTGAACCATTTTCTATGCTCTGTGGTGCAATATCAATGCAGTCCCAGGTAAGGCCCAGCATTTCGCCAATGCGTAAAGAGCAGGAGAACGCCAGATTTAAGGCAAGGGAGAGGATAGGATCATCACAGACTTCCATAGCCTTGCTCAGAGTTTCGGCAGTCCATATATCCCGTTCTTTATGTTCTTCTTTGGGAAGTGTCGCATTCAGGACAGGGTTACGGCTGATTAGTTCCCAACGCACCGCCTGATTAAAGGCACTGCGAAGTAGCTTGTGAATTTCTCTTACTGTATGCGGGGTCAGATATTCACTTGTGGGTTTGCGGTTGTTGACGCTTACCGTTTTCACAGAGAGCAGATCGCGGTAATACTTATCCATCATCCTTGGAGTGATGTCGGATAGTAACATATCTCCGATAATAGGAGTTATGTAGTTTCTCGCCAGACCACGGCGGCTTTCATATGTTGACATTGCCCAGGTATTTACACCATAGATGGACATATATTCATCGAGCAGATCGTTCAGGGTCTTTGCCGTAGGAATAAAGAAGGTTCCAGAGTCCTGCTCATACTCAATTTGCTTTTTTCGTTTTTTTGCTTCTGCATTTGTGCTGAAGGTTTCCCAACGCTGTCTGCGTTTTCCGTTTTCATCTGTGTAATCATACACCACAGAATATTTGCTTTTACGCTTCACGATAGATGCCATTTTCATTGCTCCTTTCTGAGATTTTCACATAATGAGTTTGCTTTTGATACCAGGCTTCAAAACTGCTGGTAATGATACGAATTCTTCGATCAATCAAGGTCGTCTCAAAATAGCCCCTTTTAACAAGGTCATAAGCTGTGCCAGATTTCAGCCCCAAAAGATCCGCCATTTCCGGTACTGACATCGTAGTATGCCGCCATTTCTCTCCGGGCGGTGTACCATCCACTTTTTTATAGTGGAACTGGCCGGCATACCAATCTTCAAAGCTATCCAGCATAACTCTCATTCGTCCGGCCACTTGAATTGTTTTGAAATAGTTCTTTTTAACCAACCAATAGGATTCTACTTTACCAAGCCCAAGCATTTTGCCCATCTCTGGTACAGACATACTGGTCTTTACTCTTTGTTTCTGCATGGCTTTTGCCTCCTCTATAAAGTTTTTCTTGCTATGGCCTCATTGTAAGAGAAAGCAGAAAAAAAGTTAAGGATGTCGATTTGGAGATCGGCATCCTTGACAAATCATTCATCTGTGTGATCCAGCCAGTCATCAAAGCTCTTTTTGGAAATGCGGATATGACCGCCGACTCTGACGCTGTGGAATACACCTTGTTTTACCAGATTATATGCTGTGGGACGACTGATACCCAGAATGTCCTGAATCTCATCGACCGTATAGGTCCTTTTGTCATAGCTGACAGGATTTTGTTCATTAAAGCGGTTCAATTCCGCAATTCTTGCTTCAAACATAAAAACGCCTCCTTTATCCGGTAAGTGGCCTTACGGAGCCTCCATTTCCTCCGGAATATGAATATCTAAACTAACTTGCAGAGCCTCATCAATCGCTCTCATTTCTTCGCGAGATACGCGCCCAATGTACGATAAAACACGCCTTTTATCAATCGTTTTAATTTGCTCCAGCAGAACAACAGATTTCAGTCCAAGCTCTGGAACGCTCTCCAGTGCATAGTGTGTGGGCAGCTCCTTTTTCTTAATCCATTTACTGGTGAGCGGAGCTACGATCAAAGTGGGGCAGAAAAAATTCCCCACATTGTTTTGAAGAACCAGGACAGGACGGGTGCCGCCTTGCTCTGATCCAAAATAAGGGTTCAAATTGGCATAATATAAATCCCCACGCTTATAAATCCAATCTTCTTTCATGTTCATCCTCCTATGTTTTGAGATTTGATTATGTAAGAAGGAGGCTCTGCAAATTACAGAGTCTCCTTCAATTTAGCGCCTGTTTTATCCCTTACTTGTCCACGACACCCCAGGGATTTGGGTAATCATTAAGCCGCAGGTGGCTGGCCTGCTTCTCAGGAATTTCACCTCCACTTCGTTTGGTCTTACCCATGGCCTGCGACGGTTGTTATCACGCTCGGACTATGGCTGTAAGAGAGCTTTCCTCCTTGTTATGCCATGACCGGATGCCATCCGATGTATTCCAGCCTGATATATTTCTGATAAACCGCAAACTCATCTATACAGCAAAAATGGGTTGGCCTGTTATGTGAGTGGCAGCTCTCAGAAAATATACCGCTGATGTAGCGGCTATTACGCCCAAAGAGGATCAAACTTAATGATTCGTATATGAGGTTGTCAAGGTGCAAGTGAAAGGATTTCCCTCTCACTTGCTACTGCCACTTTTTTTAGAAATCTATAACCAACTTTTTTATTTTTTCTTCAATTTTTTTCAGACGCTTATGAGCTGCGGGCTGACTAATGCCATATCTTTTGGCTAATTGCAGTGTACTTGGCTTTTCCATGCCGTAATAATCCAAGATAAAAGAGCGTTCTTTCTGACTCAGCTGCTGCAAAGCACGGTGCAGATCGGCCATAAGAAGATTACAAATTGCTTGTTCCGCAGTATCAACAGATTCATCCACAAACAAATCTGTATCCTGATAACCTTCCTCTGTGCCGTCACGATCTCCCACATGAGAAGCCGGGAATATAGAGCGACTTTTCTCATGTTCCTGGAGATAGCGGCTGTGGCGGTCCTCCTGTTGGTATTTTTCAAAATCTTTGCGAGAACATTCCATGATAATGCGGTCATCTTCATCACGGAACATTTTGACTGTTTCAACAAAAAAGCGCCCAGTAAAGCAACCATTGCGGCGTGCCTTACTGAACGCTGAAAAACTGATTTCCTCCCATTCCTGTGGGCTGTTATTTTTCCAAATGAATACTCTCGTCATATCCTTTCCTCCGTTCAAATTCTTGGTAGTCAGCGAATTTGAACGGTGTCATGGATATTTTGCTATGTACGCCTCCCAGCGCATACCGGCCTCCTAATACCGGGCAAAGAAAAAGGCCGGAAGTGTTTTCACCTCCAGCCATGTTCCTGCCGCCATATTGCAGCAGGAATGAAAAAAGCCCGGTTAATGCCGGGCCTTATGTAGAAAAGTATTCAATTTAGTGCATTCCTGCCACTATACCAAGTATAGCAGGTCGGAAGTCGGAAGGGAGTAGGGATTAGGTCGGGGATTTGTCGGGATTTAGTCGGGATTTAGTCGGGGCAGCTCCTCCAGGACTTCTGGAATAGAATATCCAAACAAGCAAACAGAAAATAAATAGATGGCTTCTCGTTTTCGGTCATAAAAGACACTGCGCTCTATATTTAGTTCTTCCAGCAATTCTTTCTCTGTGCTGTTGAACCGATAGATGAATTGCTTAGTCAAAATTTCATAGTAAAGTTCTCCTCG
The DNA here is from genome assembly GCF_024463855.1 of Clostridium sp. DFI.1.208. NCBI lineage: Bacteria > Bacillati > Bacillota > Clostridia > Eubacteriales > Clostridiaceae > Clostridium > Clostridium sp. DFI.1.208. Next base: position 12,016 of record NZ_JANGCA010000009.1, read on the forward strand.
ATCCGGATACCGTTTCAGACGAAGGAGTGCACGGTCAATAATATTGACCAGCATTTGATTTTGAACAAGGCAGCAAACTTTTTCTTCAAAGGCTTGCAGTTCAATATCTGGTGCAAAATTTTCAAGATAGCAGAGGCCAGACTCTATATCTTGTTCTCCCATAATCCAAGCAGTTTCTTGCAATTCTTCTGCCCGTTCACTCAGAACCCAGACTACATCCCGGTAAATCTTTAGAATCAGCCTGCTTCTATGAAACGCAGCGTCGCTGTTAAGCCCTAAAGCTGTTAGTCTGCTGTTACATTTTTGAATTGTTGTGCTTTCTTTCCTCATAGAATATTCCTCCTTGTTCGCAATATTGCGAACATATTAGGTACAAAATAGCATAGCGGAGGAGATAGAGAGAGGGGAGAACCTCTCTCTATTCCCGCTCTTTGGTTATATCAGGTTCCTGGATTTTAGACGAATCTGCATTGCTTGCTTGGAAACCTCAAAAATATTTGCCATTTCTACAATGAGCTGTTCATCTGTCCGGCCTATTCTAAGCTGGTAAAAACATTTTTTGATCTGCGGTAAAGGCATTAGCAGAGCAGAGGCCAGAGTGTCTGCCTGACGCTCAATTATGCCATGACTTTCGTCGGAAGAAACATTTCCGTTATACGCAGCAACATCTCCAGTACCGGAGTATAACTTCTTATGCAGTACCCAATGAGCCAACTCATGGGCACAGGTAAAACGGAGCCGCCCTAATTTTGACGGATCACAAAGCCGTTCATCAATTAAGATTGTACCGGCTCTTACTGCAATCATTCGATACTGTCTCTGTATCTGGTCATATAAGACAACAGCACCGTCATCGAAAATGGTTTCCCCTAATATCTTGGGGTTTTTGCTTAGTGTATGAAACTCCAGGATTAGGTCAAACTTTGTCTCGATAATGGTTTCGATTGGCACAGGATATGGTTGCCCGGATAGCAGAGAGGGATCATATTCCATCAGGATTTTTCGCCCTACCGCCTCGATTGCTTCTGTACGGATTTGTGGAATTGACAAAGCTATCCCCCCTATCGTTTACGCTCCTTTAGCATTTTCATAAATGTCTGCCATTCTTCATCGGTAGCGTCTACTTCTTTTGCCACACGCAAGGCCGCCCGAACAATATCTTTTTCCATGATATAGTCTGGCAAATCAGCAGATACTGTATTGCGTGATTTTGCGGCCAGATCCAAAAGCAACTCATGTTCTGATTTATCCAAATTCAGAAAGGCAGAGATGCGTTCCACAAAATCTCCAGTGGGAGCAGGACGGCGGTTTTGTTCAATGTCACACAGATAGCCATAAGCAATATTCAAATGCTTGGCTGTATCGCGTAAATTGAATTTGTGCGCCTTGCGTTTCTCGGCTATAAATGATCCAAAAGTTATATTGCCCACAGCATTCACCTCTCATTTGTTCGACGAACTGCGAACATCTTGCTTATATTGTATATCGAACATCCGTTCACTTCAAGGACAAAAATTCCATTTGAAAAGAGGTGTTAAAAATCAATAACACCTCTTTTGCACTATATAAATTCCTGAGCGATTTGCTGCATTTCCGTAATGCACTCTTTGGGAGAGAGAATTTTTATTTTCCCTTTGAATTTGAATATCCAGCCATAAAAAGTTCCACTGGGGTTCACTTCAATTTTGGCTGTGAAGTGTGTATCATCATACCTATCAACAGCAGCATCTTCTCCATAATGATCTATGATTACACGCATCAGTTCGTTTTCACATACCAGGGTTACTTCTTTCGATGACTCTGAGGTAAACATATCCACCATTTTGTTTGTATAGGAGGCTACATCAAATCCCTCTATCGGTATAAAGCAGGTTTCAAGGGTTTCTACGCCTGTTAGCCGATCTACACGGAAGTGAGCAATTTTCTGATGCTTTAGAGAAAATCCAATCAGATAATAGTGGTCATTTTTCCATTCAAGCGCATAGGGATTTACGACATAATAATATCCATCGTGCTTTAAGATTTTCTTTTTTTCCTGAGTATATTCATAGTATTGGAACCGAATTTGCTGATGGTTTCCAATCGCTGTTTGGATATTATCAATGATATAGTAAACCTTTTCATTATGCGGTTTGACACGGCTGGATAAAGCAGCAAATTTTTGAAGCTGCTCTGCCTGATGTGTGCTGGCTAAACAGCATAATTTCTGCACCAGCTCCTCGGATTTCTTGGCAGAAATAATCTTTGAGGAAGCTACTGCGTCTGTCAGCATTTTTAGTTCTGGATACTCAAACAGTCGGCTTCCCATAAAATATTGGTTTTGGGTACTCTTGACCACCACAATATCAATTCCTGCATCGATCAGCGCATTGGTATCCGCGTAAACAGTCTGCCGCACTGCCTGAATTCCTTTTCCATTCAGATGGGCAATGATGTCAGATACTGTGGCGGGATGGTTTTCATCGGTCCGCTCATAGAGAAACCGGAGCAATTCCAGTACCCGCATATTTGTTGAATTCTGCATACTTCACCTCCTCGATTCTTAAAATGGCCTATTTTGTATGGTGTCCAGCCCCAAAGACCAGAAGCAGGGCAACAACACAGAGAAGCAGGCCCAGCCAATTTCAATCCATAATCAGCTTGATTACCGCCACAAGCAGCAGTCCGCCCACCAGGAGCACAACGCCGTTCATTCAGCGTCCTCCCGAGGCATATTTCCCCATGTTGATGTCCAGCACCCCTCTGGGCGGCTGGATCAGGGCGTCCTCATACTGACACTTCCACTGAATCTCTCGGCACATCTGGCCATCCGCCACGCCGTCTATGGTTTCCCCATCCTGAATGGGGTTATCATGCTCCAATATGTAAGATGCCACATTGTAGGCGTGGTTTACCACCCAGTTGGGGTCCATGCCGTGGAAGTGGTACTGGAGGTCTGGCAGGAACAGGGTACTCATGCCCACCGTGTCGATAAGCATATCCTCGGTGCCCTCAATGTTGAAGAAGCGGACATTGACGCCAAAGCGGATGAACCGGTCCGGGCCTTCAATCTGGTGAGAACGCACATCCTCCGCCAGAAACAGTTTGCCGCAGTTCTGGAAATAGAATGCCTCACAGGTGGGGTACAGCTCCGCCAGGGCCTCCAAAAAGTCGGCATCCAGGTTGGCCCGCTCCAGTGCCGGAAGCGCCGCAGCCAGCATATCGGTGGCTACCACCTGATATTTGCACTCCCGGAAGATTCTCTCCCGGTCCTCCTGACAGTCCCACATCTGGCTCATGAGAAAGGCATCAAAGCCTTTGCCCTTGAACTTGTCGCATTTCATCACCATCAGCTGCACCGGGCATTTTCCGTCCTTGAACTCTGCAATATGGTCCTGCGCGGCAAAGCCGGCCATTTTCTTATCATAACAGAAGCACTCTGCTGACCCGATGTGCTTCTCCATTACGGCAGTCATTTTTTCTTTATCCGGCATTTCTACCGGCTCTTTGAACAGCATCTGAATGAGATAGGGGTCACCGGGCTGGGGGCCTTTTTTGTCGTTCAGGTTTTGCTGGAAAGCTCTATTGCTCATTTGGTTTCCCCCTTAATAATCCAGCAGGATGGGCACCTGCTGTTCCTCGGCAAACCGCATGGCCCGCCAGAACATGGAGAAGGCAAACTTGGCCAGGGACTGAGTGTCATACTGGGTGTGTTCTGGGATGTCTGCCTTGCTGTACTGTCCATCTGCGTCTACGGTTCCGTCTACCGGGTATCCCTCCGTGTCTGCCCAGCCAAGGATGGTGTCCTCATCGGTCTGCCACGCCAGCTGGTTCAGCTTTTCCAGCTCCTTCCGTAGTCCGCCCAAAGTGGCAATCATCGTCTGATCATCGGTGGGCAGAGGGCCTTGGAACAGAAAGCTGTCGGAAAGAGGGAGCCACCAGGTAGCCCCACGAAACAGGGACCACACCCGCTCCTCGTCCGATGCAAGGCGGGCAATCAGGGGATGCTCCCCGAAGTCCCAGTCCTTCTCCACGGTGGGAGGCACCGGTTCCTCGTATGTATGACAGGCGGCTACCAGCAGCATAGCGCCGAAGGCATCCCAATCCGGCTTATCGGTGTAATAGGGCCGCTCGTTGTCCTCCGGCCATGGAGTGTAGGGCGGCTGGTTCGGCTGGGAAATGGCGGTTAAGATCTGATCTCGCCAGTCCTCCACTGCCGCCTGAACCTCGGCCGGGGACAGCTCCTCCTCGTTGTCAGCAGGTTCTCCATCCGGCGTAATCCGGTTGAAGGTATATCCGTTTTCCTCTGCCCACTGCTGAACAACAGTTTTCCAGTTGTGAGAATAGTACCGGGTCAGCGTCCCGGCATAAATGTCAAGTCCCATAAGTTTTTCTCCTTTTCTGTCTATATCATTTCATACAGCAGGGCTGTATTGCCCTGCACCAGCTCCAGGTGGGAGCGCAGCGTTTCCAGTCCGCTTTGCACCGCCTCGGTGGGCAGGTCCCAGTCCGGGGCAATTTCAGCGGCCAGTTCCGGGAGGTCCTGCTCCTGCAGAGCTGCCAGCAGTTTAGACGCCAGCTCTCCCTCCAGCAGAGCGCAGTCCAGGGTGTCCTCCGTCTGGGGCGCAGGAAAACGGACATCCAGATCCAGCTCGTACTCACACCAGTCCCAGATGAACATATAGACCGCGCCGGAGCAGTCGCCGTTGGACAGCTCCTGCCGTCGGCCGTTTTTGAGCAGATAAAAGTATGCGATCTGTGACATGGTGATTCCTCCTCACCGAAATTATGTTTCCTCTAACGAATCGATTATTTCCTGTAATTCAAAAAGAGCATCTTCTGCCTGGCGTCCTGTTTCCTCGCTCCAATACCGATTTCCACCAGCCAGCTGGTCAATCAGATTGAACATAGCAACTGCATCGGGAATAGGGATCGCTCCTGCTGCCTTCCATGCTGGTTGATTTTCAAGAAGATAGGCTTTTATTTTTCCAAACAACTGCACCTGAAATGTGTTATTACAACGCAGTTCTACCAAAAAACCGTCTTCACCTTGGACAATATCCGAAAAATTCATGCTGCACAATTCTCCTAACCCTCGTTATTCTCTGTCCATCAGCCCTTCTGCCTGCATCCGGGTCACATAGAAGGCCCGCACCCAGTCCAGCTCCTGCTCCATGGATTCCTCCAAAGCCAGCAGGCGGCGCTTTCCCAGCCTTCGATCCAGGAGAGCAAAGATGCGGACAAGAGGATTCTCGCTGACAAGGCTTTTCTCGATGCTCTGGTTGTCAAAGATACCAAACGCCTCATAGAACACCTTTTGGTCAAAGGTGCCCTGCTCCAGTGCATGAGCATGAGAAAGGTTGATTGCCTCCTTTGTGGAGTCACAGTCTTTCATGGTTGTTGACCTGAGCTGCGTGAATTTCGTCCACACATTCTCAAAATAGGTGTAGTAGTTGCTCCGCAGCACTTCCACGCCGTCCACACGAATGGCTGCCCGGCCCTCATGGTCAGCACTTTTGCTGTAACTGGTGGCAAAATACTGGATGTGACCCCGGAGTGCCGGGCACAGGTAGTCACTTTCCAGTTTGTTTCGGATTCCGCTCCAGGTTGACATAGGTACTTGCCTCCTTTCTGAACTTGCTTCGGAATTTCATATCGGCGGGCGAAAGATTTCCAATCCCATAGCCCTCAATTTCTTTATTTTAGCAATCCATCTGTTTTTCATCACGAATTGGCGGAATAGTAAAGAAACTATCATCTATCTTTATTTGGGCATAAAGCATTCCGTTTGTATAACAATATCTCTTGAATGATGGGTATCCATCCAAACTCTTTAATATCTCATCTGGTAAACATCTAAAATCATAATCTCTTAATGCTCCTGCACCAAGCAGTCTTTCTGTTCTGTAAGCGTTAATTTCCTTTGCATATTTTTGACAAAATTCATCTGGACTTTCTTCATAGAGCGCTATATCTTCCTCATCTATAGCATAATACCGGTCATATCCCACAACCCACGAAATATGAACGCAAAGTAAATACCGCTGTATTTCTGGGCAAAACCCTACCGAAAAAAATTTCTCTCTGTTGATTTTTTCATTTTCTATGCTTATTTCCTTTATGGACAGATCCATCATCATTTCACCTTTACTATCTGATTCCTTTTATCTGTGGCGGGGTTGAAAAAGTTTTTTTCAATCATGGTTTTGATTGTTCCTCCTTTCGGATCAGGATGCTTTTTCCCACGGCGTTGATGCCATACAGGTCATCCAAATGGATATGAAATCCATCCTCACGAATGGTTTCCGCCATACCAAGAGCGGCTTTCGCCAATAGAAGCAGCCCCGCCCGGTTTCCTGTTAACTCCAATTCATTTCCGTCGGCATGAGTGGTAAAGGAGAGGTGAACTTCTGGTTCCACTGGGAGGATGGGCAGTTGTTCATCATTCAGTTGAATGGTCAGCGTTTTAGTTTTCATTGCTTGTATCCTACCTTTTGAAAACTCCTCAATCAAAATCCATCCAGACCAGGTGCTTTCCGCAGTGGAGGCACTGGAACAGATAACATTGCAGATGCCCGCCATTGACGGATTCCCGGATCATTCCCTTCTGCTCCTCGTCCCACATGGGGTCGTCCAGCACCTCCTCCAGCACACCCAGTGCCCGCAGTTCTCTGGCGCCCACATAGCCCAAAAAGGCGCAGTAATCGCCACAGTGGGCCCTCCAGTATTCCTGCTGCCAGCCGGAGTAGCCGGGAGTACGGTGGATCAGCTCGTCCAGCTTCTCCGGATCGTCTACGCCATCGTCCACAGAGAAATCATCTTGAAAGCTGCCGTCATATTTCCGGGCCGCCTCGCCGCTGGCGATACACGCCGGGCACAGATATGCAATATCCTCCACTGAAAAGAACGGATTGGTATAGAAAATATGGGTCGTCTTGCCACAGCAGTCGCAGACAACGCCGTCTGCGGATTCCTCAAAAGCCCCAGTTTCCAGAGGGTTTGGGTGATACCGGAAGGCGGGCATGCCCAGCTGGGCCTGCCGTTCCTTTTCTTTCTGCTTTTCCTCCGGCGTTTTGGGCTTGGGGAGAGCATAATGATTGCCCCAGTTTTCCGCATAGTCCTTCAGCGTGCCCAGCCGCTTGAGGGTCTTTTTATCGGAACGATTTCCGATTTGGCAGAGCAGTTCATAGGCATCTTTCTTGAAGTCCAGTAGATCATACACATCCACCAGCACTTCCTTGGCCTGCTGATCCTCACTCTGCTCAAGTTCTTCCTTGAAGGTATATAGAGCGCGGACACTGTCCGGACCTTCATTGGTCGCAACAAACTGTTTTTTTAGTTCGATATAGGTTTTCTGATATTCTGTCATTAGTCGCACCTCCCATCAATCCCACCAGAAATACCAGACGGTGGACTGCCACAGGACATCTGCCAAGGAGCCAATGCTTCCATCCTCATTCTGATCCAGATCTGGGCAGAAACCATATTGCTCCACAGCCACCTCCATAGCTCTTTCCTTGGAGATTGGAGTTGGAAGTTCAAACTCCAATTCATCGTGGCTCATGGCGGCAGGAATGGCACCATGTTGCTCGAACCAGTATTTCGCCACTGCCATCAGGTCCGGTGTGTCCGGACACTCATTCCAATTTCCAAAGGGCAGGTAGGCGAAGATCTCCCAGGGGTTCTTTACCGGAATTTTAGCCAGAATGAGCGGATATGTCATTCCGGTATCATCGTTCCAATAGTTTGCGAAGCGGTCATTGGGTTCTCCGCCCTCCATCTCGCCCAGGACTTCCTCCTCCCAGTCCAGATCATCGTCCTCGGCTTCTTCCTTGCGCTGGCCGGTCAATTCCTCCAAAACCGCCTTTCCGTCCTTGACGGGAGCGGAGAGCATCTTCTTCCGGTACTCCGTTACCGTTTTGAGGTCAAATTCATAGAAGTCCGCATCATGCTCCGGATCGGCGTTCATTACCAAACACTCCAACAGCGTTTCATCATCCGCCTGGATAAGCACGGGAACAAAGCCTTCCCGTACCCCCAGCCGCTGGGCGTAGCTGTATGCTGACATGATGGGGTCATCATCTGCCATGGTCGGGAAATAGGTACACTCGCAGTCCAGATACTCCATGATGGCATGAGCCACCTCGGAAGGCTCCAGCGTGTCCTCGTCGAAGTCCTGTCCCTGCCAGTTTTCAAAGCGTTCTTCGATCACCTCTGCCATAGCCTGATAGTAGTCCTCGTCAAAGGGGATGAACAGGTAGGCTTCATCCTGGAACTCATCAGAGTGATACCGCCCCGGGCCGAAGAAGCGGAGGGCGTTGTCGTCAACATCGGCAGGATAGTAGGGGCTGTCGCCCTCTCCGTAGTAATAGCCTGCAAATGCACGGCCTTGCTGATTGAACAGCACAGAGAACAGACAGCCGTCCAGCTCATCCCGGATAAACTCCCTCAGATCCACACTGGCAGAATCATCTTTGACCTGTTTGGCCACTTCGCTGTATTCTTTCAGGAAGTCCTCGCCCATCAGGTCGTGCTCCATACACCAGCGCAGGTAGATGGCCATATGGTTATAAGCATTGATGGGGTCAATAGGCAGTTCCTTCTCCTCAATGCTCTCGATATGATAGGAAGCATCGTCCATCTCACCGTCAAAATCATCATTGGAAAGGGTGCCACGGGTGATTGCATCCTGGCGGGTGGGGTTCACCACAAAGCTGATCCCCGCCATCTTGTCCAGCAGAGCGTCTACATCATGTTCCAGTTTATAGTCCAACTCGTCCTCATAAAGCGGAATGACCTGATAGAAGTTGACCTCCTCGCCGCCCGGCAGAGTGCAGACCTCGCTGCCATCCTCCGTACCCTGGGGACCGATCAGGGTAGCAGTACACAGTTTGGTGTTGTCTGCAAATGGTTCCCGGTTTTCCACTGTATGACCATGCCCCAACCAGCTGTCACAGTTGATGGGCAGACGAGCCAAGGATTTCAGCAGGCGGATGGGCCAGTACCACTTTTCGTCTTTCATGGACTCCTGATCCAGCTTCCAGTCCGCAGGCAGGGCAATGGCCAGCTCCGCCCGCTCCAGCTTGTATTCCGCCAGTTCCTCCGGCACATTCATCCGGTGAGCACCCATACCCATGGTGACCAGGGTATAATAGTCCCGCTCCTCAGTGGGCGGCACGATGCAGATGTCCACATGGATGTCCGGGGAGACCAACTCGTGGAACACATTCTCGACCTTACCGAAATACTGCTCAATGTGACCCTCGACGGCCTCCATCTCCTCCTCTGTGTAGACTTCGGGATTACTGAATTCTTCCTCATCCTGTGTGTCATCATTGTCTGAGTGGTCGCAGCTGTCATCCTCCGGATCTCCCTTTATAGGCTCGTAACCGATCTTCAGGGTCATCTGTTCCTCTGGCAGAGAGACACCGGGGCTGCGGGTGATGGTGTGCTTATCGTCCGCAGAAAAACCGATGGTCTCACCGTCTTGCAGCGTCACATCACACGCCAGCACATAGGAGGCAAGACTTGCCAAAAAGTCCCGTAGTTCCTCCGGCTCAGCGTCGGTGTTCAACACCTCCATTTCCTCCTTGCCAAACACATCCATGCCGTAGGTGTAGCCGTTTAGGCCCCCCTCGCTCCGGTACAGGCCGAACCAAACCCAGTTGAAGATGGGCAGTTCGTCCTTTTTGAGCATATCGGCAAGGCCCTCATAGAAACGAGGCTCAAATACCACGCCGCTGGTGTAGACACCGGTGGCGTATTTCTGCTTGCAGCACACTGCCATCGCCTTGGTGAACAGCTTACCTCGTTCCAGCAGTTTTTCCTCCTCGCCCAACACAGCCACCATGATATGGGCCTTGTGCGCTGTGGCCACTTCTACGGCCTCTGGCCACATATAGTTGTTTTCGGCGTTGATCTCTGCTTCATTGTCAGGGATGTGACCGTGGAATAGTGTCACGATCAGCATCATATTGCCGACCCGCATTACCACAGCGTCATCGCTGTTCTCAACATCTTCGTCGCCCTCAGCCGGCTCATCGTCCACGATGCCCCATTCTTCCCGCAGATCTCGGATCAACTGCTCCTTGTCCCACTCTGCTTTGGAGAGGAGCACAGATCCGGCAAAGGAACCCTTATGGTCGGTTTCCTCCTCGTCGGCGTCATCCTCAAGATCCTCTGCATCTTCATCCGGATCATAGAGGGATTCATGCTCCAGTCCGCGGATAAATTCCTCAAAGCTATCTGCCAGATGGGTAATTTTATAGTCATTTTCCTGATCCACATGGACTACCGCAGGATCTCCCTGGGGACCGCAAGCTCGGTAGTCCAGGAAAATCATATCGTGTCCGGCGCTTGGACAGTCACAGATGGCCACACCGATGGCAGGATACTCCCACTCATCGATCATAAACTGGCTGCCCAGCTCTCCGCAGAGGGAGCAGCTCTTTTCTCGTCCGATGCCGAAAATGCCGGTGATGGCCACATGGTCATCTGCCCAGCAGGTAGGTTCATCGCAGGGATAGCAGGTGTTCACCGGAATGCCGCCGTTGTGCTGCTTCATCAGCCAGATGTAGGCGGCGGGCAGCTTGTAGCCCAGTTCCTCCTCCACGCTGGCGATCAGCTCATCGGAAGGCGGCTCACTGACATATTCTTTCAGTGTATACCAATTATCATCCCAGAAGTTGGTGAGGTCGAAGCCCTCAAATGGGGTATCACCGGGCACGAATTTGGCCTTCTTCTTCCAGCTGCGCTGGCGTTTCCGGATCTCCGCCTTACACTCCCGAATTACTGCCGGGGCATTTTCGTCCTCGGGGTCCAGCTCCGCCCAACGCTGGGCGTAGGGAATGGCTTTTTCCTCCTGGCCGTAGAGATACTGATAGCCGTAGGCCATCCGCATATTCCACTCCGCCTTGTCCTGGCCTTCCTCCCGGACGGACTCCAGCACCTCAATGGCCCTCAGGAGGGCTTTGTCTCCCTTGGATTTCAAAGTGCCTTCGTCATGGTCCCCAATGATGGCGTAGTTCTCCAGTGCTCGTGCCATGGCGTAGGCAATGCGGTAGTTCCGCCAGTCCTCCGGGATGGCATTCAGTGCCTGGATGCAGCGGGTGTACTCGTCCTCGTCGTTCCACTGCTCCAGCTGAGCGAAGAATGCTTCGGCGTTCTGTTGGGTATAAGGAATATAGTCCATGCCAGTAAGCGTTTCATCCAACTCGTCATCCTGATTCTCAGTTTCTGTCCCATCATCTTGTTGCTTTAGGGGTACAGAACCGGCTTCACGGCGGAAGGTGTGGAAGATGGCCCAGGGGATGTCCGTGCCTTCAAAGAACTCTTTCGCCATGTTCAGCGCCTCTCGGATGTCCCAGGCGATGAAGTCCACATAGCCGCAGTAGAGGCCGGTGGCTCCGCCGGTGAGAGTGAGCACTTCCGATCCTTCATCAGTGGTAAACACTTCTTCCAGCTTGTCCCGGAAGTCAAAGATCTTCTGGGTTCCTTCTTCCTCCCGCAGGGTATCCAGAGGATAGCAGAAGAAGCCCGCTACTGCGCCGTCGGCATGGAGATCGTCCATAAAATCATTGTCGGCATTCAGATAGCCGTTGATGAGCGGCACACAGCAGGTAGAGCCGACCATCACATCCAGCCGCCAGTCAGCGTCCGGGTCCTGGTTGGGTTCCATTTTGTAGCCAAGATAGCTCTCCAGATAGGCATTTGGATCAGTGGAGAGCTCCAGGCCCTGCTCCCGCAGTTTGTCGGGCAGCTGGGACAGGAGGAAGGACGGCTCTGCCTTGGGTTCCTCCAGCACATCAAAGCTGTCTATGTATCTCATGTGGGGGATCTCGCCCAGCACTTGGTCGGTAAGGGTAGTGAGCATCCACCAGGCCCGGCCTTCCTCCTCACGGAGCATAGGCAGCAGCTTTTCGCAGTAGGCGGAGATGGCGAAGCTGTTTTCACCCTGCTCCTCCAGCCAGATCTGCACATCATCCCCGGAGATGTCCCAGCCATTCTCAGTACGCAGACCGATGTTCTGGAGGGGCTGACGGCCCACAAGGATGTTCCAGTGCTCCAGTACCTCTTTGGGGGCGTGCTTCTGGAAGTAGACCAGTTCAAACAATTTGACCTTGTCGCCCTCTGGGGTGAGGATCAGTTCATGCTTTTCGCCGCCCACGCCCAGCTCAAAGGAGATTTCATCAAAGACCAGATTCAGGGTTTCCTGCATTTGGGCCACGAGTTCTGCGCCGCGGGTGTGATCTTTGTCCTCATCCATCATCTGGCGCAATTCTGCTTCCATCTCGGCAAAGGTTTCCCACCAGTTCTCTGTCCGCTCCCGGAAGCACTCCCAGAACTGCGGCAGAGAAATACCCTTCTTGCACCGTTCGATAAACTCTTTGGTGTCCTCGTCACCAGGGCGGGCTTCCAATGCCTTTTCAAAATATCGCAGAGCCCGGCCCTCCTGATCCAGATAAAAGTAGGAGTAACCCATGCGGAAGTTCCAGTAATAGTCGTCCTCGAAGTATTCCTCATGGGGCTTTAGCAGAGCGAGGGCCTTTTTGAGCATTTCTTTGCAAGTTGGCTTATGTGGGTCTGCCAGATTGTTATAGGCACGGGCTAACTCGCTGTCCATCTCAGGGGTACGCTCCTCGGCGGGTATGGCCTCCAGCGCATCAATAATTTTATGTTGTTTGCTCTCCTCATGCCACTTCTGGCACTGCTTCAAAATATCCATATCAGGCTCCTCCATTTCTTCTGGCTCCAATACTTCCGGCTGAAATACGCCATTCTCGTCCCTGGCAAAGGCGCAGGGGGCGGGTGTATGCAGCAGCGGGATAATATCGTGATCGTCGTTGCAGATCGTATTCAGCTTGTAGATCCCGGCATTGTTGGGGTCGTCCATGTACTCCTCACTCTCATCACCGGCGGTGAAGCGCCAGCCACTGTCCCAGTCGCCATCCGGCTTTTCCCGGTAGCAGTAGCCGACCTTGCAGCCCTCCACCGTGATACGGTTGGTGGCAATGCAGCCATCGACACCCTTCCAGTCAGGGAGCAGAGATTTTACATCCTCCGCTTTCACATGGTAGTCCCGGTTGCGGCCAGCGGCCTCGTACAGCTCCTTCCGCAGCGCCTCCACATCCCGAGCCATCTCCTGGATCTCCTCGTTGTCCATCATCTCACTGAGGTCATATTCCAGCGGATTCTGGGCAAAATCCGCCAGTGCCTTGTTCATGGCGTCATGCTCCTCTGGCGTGACGGTGATGCGGATGCGGCGGGCAGGGGTGTTGTACTCGTCCAGATCCTGAAGGTTTACACTGCCGCTGACGCTGCACTCCAGCAGGATGGCGGCCAGATCAGTGACCACATCAATGGCGAAGTGGAAGTCCATCTCCACGCCATCGGAATGTGTAAACTCCAAGTACTCCACGGTCTGGCGGAAGTCCCAGTTCTGCTTGTCCAGCCCGATCTTGGCAAAAATCTCGCTGAGGGGGATCTCCTCCTTCTTCTGGTCTTCTAAAAATGCCACAAGGTTCAGGCTGTCATCCGAGCCTCCGATAAAGTTGCCCCAGTATTTTTTGATATACATCTGTCACGCCTCCTTTTATTCCGGCCACTCATCTCCGTCACAACGGCTGATGAAGTCATAGTGCAGGCTCTCAAAATAGTCGTTGGGATAGGATTCACCGTCCTGATGAAGCTCCAGCCCCTCCAGATCCATCATCTCATTGATATATGCAAGAGTATCGTGGATACCCGCAATATGTTCGTCTTGAAGCATCTCGGCCAGCACATCTTTCTGCTCCGGTGTCAGTGCGGTGAGAAGATCATTCTTCGCCTTGTTGTTCTCCGTCTTTGGAAAGCCATCACCCTTGACCCACAGAGCCGTCATGCTGTCTTTCCGCTCCACAAGGCCGTCAATAAAAGCTTGATATAGTTCCAGTTCCTTACTCATGTTCAATCCTCCATTTCCTGGGGTTTTAGATTATAAATTGCTTTCTACAACCATTACACTGGTTTGGGTGAGTGCCATTTCCGCCCATTCAAGGATCGAGCGGAGAAAGTCAGATTCCTCTGCTGTCATATCGGGCAAACTGTCCCGGACAAGGAGCATCCAGCGTTCCCAGTCCTCTTTCCCAATCCAGTTGTCAAAGCAGAGGTCAAATTCCTCCTGTACCTCTCCATTGGTGGGGTCCTTAACCGGAAAGATTTGTTTCAGCGTGGGGATCAGCAGTTGTTCACAGTCCGGCCAGCCGATGGTGAGGATGGAGCGGTAGCAGTTCCAGTCCTCCCACTGCGGGTCATTTCCGCAGTCTGGACGAAGGGGCAAGAAGGCCAAGTGGATCTTCTCGCCACTCTGGGTGTATAGGCGGGGAGTGAGGTCGATTTGCCTTTCCCGGCTCTTAAGCGGCAAGAAGCCGTGGTAAATTGGGGCGGTCAGAGTTTCATCCTTCATTTGCTGTTCTCCATTCTATCAGTTCACATCTACCCGAATAATAGGCCGATAAAAGTCATAATCTCCGTTTAGTTCATTGTCCTCCTGCACTTCCGGCTTACAGTGGGGCGAACAGGGTAGGAAACCGAGAAATGGGCCCAGCCCACCGCAGATATTGCATCCGCCATCGCCGCCGCAGGTGGTAAGCCTATCAGCCTGCACCACTTCCCGCATATAGGGATCGTAGGCGACGGACAAGCCGAAGAAGTTGGGTTCCTCCATGTCATAGGACCGGTTCTCATCCTCATCCATGTCCTCAAACCAGTGCAGACGCATGGAGTAGTCTAACCCATCTCCCCATGGAAACAGGGTTCGACATCCGCCGCCACACAGGTAGGCCCACTCGTCCGCCGTGGGCAGGGAGAAGCTCCTGTTTTCCAGCATGGCAAGAAGCGCATCGTAGTCTGTGCGGTTATAGATACAGATCTGAAATCCATCTTCTGTCCGTTCTATGCGAGCTGACTGATGCAAGGTAAGACTGCTGCTGTCACTCCAGGCAAAATCCCGGAACTCCTTCAGCCAGTCAGGGTGGGCAGTCAGCCTGGGATCGTCCATTTTGACTGGCTCCCAGTTAATTTCCTCCAGCTCCCGGCCCACCAGCATGGGGCCAATGGCCGCTTGCCGGACGGGAGCCATGCTTTCCCGGATCATCTCTTCCGGGTTCTGCGGTTCCATCTCCCACTCCTGGAACAGATAGTCCAATTCCTCCCGGCTCTCCTGATTCAGTCCCTCGGCAAACTGCTCCCAGCCCAGGGTGACGGTATCGCCGGGGACAAAGACGAACTCCCGACCATCTTTCTTGAAGATGCCGGTGGTGCAGCTCTGGCCCCAGCGGTCAAAAGTATGTAGACCGAGAAAGGTCATATCATAACGGGCAGCCAGGCTTTCCATCAGCGTCTGCTTCTCGGTTGTATCCATTTGATTGAATTGGGGACGGGACAGTTTTTCATTCATGGCAAGTCCTCCTTCGATTCGTTTTGCGTGTTCCAGCAGATAGCTCCGACCATCCTGCTTGGCCCGTTCCAAGTATTGTGGAAGCAGGTCGGAATGGATGGCGTCCAGTGAGACCAGAACAGCGATCCGCTGGTATTCCTGTAATTCGAGGGAATAACAGTTCCGCTCCCAGAACAGCGGAGCGAACTGTTCCACACAGTCAGGACGCAGAGCAGGCATTGCCAAAAGCGCCCGCCGGCTCACATATTCATTAGGGTCCTTTGCGAAATCCAGAATTATATCCCTGACTTTCTGACTACATGAGCATTCCGGCAGATAGGCAGCAAACTGCCACTTGGCCTCATTCTCATTGGAAGCTGCGGCCCTGCGGCAGAGGCACTCAAACCATTGTGGATGGGAAGTGGTCTCCTGTATAAATCCCTCCGCTTCGTTGGCCCTGGCAATTAAATAGACCATCTCATCCAGCAGGACGCTGTCTGCCATTTCTGCATTCATTTGGGTCAACACATGGCAAAAGGCATCAAATATATCATTCCACGCAGGGTAATCGACCTCCCACGCACCGCCAATCTCCTCGGTGGTTTTTCCGGGATAAGTGATTTCCTGCCACTGATGAAATTTTCCTACCTGCTCCAGCAGGCACTCCCTGATGTCCTTTGCCATACGCTTACCTCACAATTCTCTGCACAGTTTTCCCAGTTCCAATGCCTGTTCCACAAGGTCCAGGAGCAGGCTGGAAAAATTCTCGGCAATCTCCTCCAGATCGGCATAGTCACAGTTATAGCCCCGGACTCTGCCGCTCTCCAAGTCGATAAATACGATACTCCCGTCACCCAATCCTCCGATTGGAAAGGCGGAACCGTGGTCATATTCGCTCATGTAATCCTCATAAGCCTCTTGAAAAATCGGGTAGGCTTCTTCCAACTCTTTCAGTGTGAAGATCCATGGCTCCGCCAAATAGCAGCCGCCGAAGTTCAAAAGTAGCCAGCGGTACTCTGCGGGGATGGGAGTATACCTGCTTTCAAATCGTTTCACAGCATCCTCCGGTTCTGGGCAGGTACCCTTTGTGAAGGGGCTTACTTTATAAGCAGTTTGAATTTTACTGCGGTTTTTTTCCAAATTCATGTCATGCATTGTATTTCCCTCACAGAGCATCCAGGTTTTCCTGTAAATCGCCCTGCATCAAGTGCTGGGCAATGGCTTGGTTCAGTGGCTTATGGGGGTGATAGGCTGCCTGCTCTACATCGTGCAGGCACTCCTCCATCAGTGCCTCCGGAGAAATGCCTTCCCGTTTGCCATAAAGATGGCCGAAGGCATAGCACACGGACTTGAGAAAGCCGAAAATATAGTCATGATTTCCACGCATACTGGGCAGGTCATTGAACGAGCCCATGCCGCCGTATGCCCGAAGATGGTGGGCAACCTCACGGCGCTGGGTCCAGTCCTGAATATCCCTCTCCAGCCAGTCGATCCAGTTTTGAAATTCTGGATGGTCTGCCAGAAGGATGGAGCGCAGACAGGTCAGAGCTTCGGTATAAATATCTGTCTGTTTCATCAGAACCCTCCTGATTCTTTTAACGCTCCATCATAGGTGTGGCTTTCCCAGATGGCCTCAAATTCCGCTTTTTCTATGATGCAGGCGTGGAATTCCTCGCCCCAGACATGGGCGTTCAATTCCTCCACGGTGGGGATGGGCGTGATTTCAATAGCTCCGTCGTAAAGGTCAGGGATATTGCGGGTGCGGCCATCTGCAAAGATGTCAATGGAGCGGAGAGCCAGCCGCCCATTTCCTGTATCCACTTCATAAAGGATCACCGACAGTTCTCCCTCCGGTGCGCCCTCCCAAAAGAGTTTGATGTACTCGATCATTCCATTTCCCTCATTTGAACCAATGCCACCCCGTCATGGTGCCGGTTACCTCATCTATCTGTACCGCAATATCATAATTGCCGCGACAGCCCAGCAAAGCTGTAGGATGGTCGTTTTCCAGAATCAAATCATAAAACTCAACCGCTATGTCTTGAAATTCCTTCGGAATCTCCAGTGCAGAGAAGAAATCCACTGATTGAGCATTTTGGAAAAATTCAATGGCCGTTTTACTGCATTTTACTATAATCCCTGTTTGAGTGGTCAACTCTTTCATGCTTTCACAACCTCGCTCATGTTCAGATACATCCCCATCGTTTTTTCATTGTCACAGGCCGCCCGGATCATTTTGGACAGCAGCATTAAATCGTCGATGTATTGGGAGTACACGCAGAACACATCTTCGTCGGAGTCGAAGTGAAACAGATCCACGCCGCTGTTATTTTCCTCGAACTCCTGGATCACGCCCCGGACAAGCCGCTCCCAGTCTCCGCTGTTTCCAGTCAGTCCCAACCGACGGAATTCTTCCGTCCGGAATCCGTCACTGATTTTCAGCAGAAGGGAGATCGCATAGGGGTGGTGGGGAACGAGAAAGAATGGCGCGATCTGCTCCGGCTTCACCCAGATTTTGAAAGGCGGGCGTGGATCGGGTATCCAGGGCAGCATCTCCCACTGGTCGTCCGGTCTGTTTCCGTATTGGGAAAAGTCTTTCATAGTGTTCTCCTCATTCGATGTCGTTTCGTTCTTCTTTCATATCCAGTGGAGCGCCGTCCAGGGATGTGATCTGTGCCAGCTCTGCTTCAGTCAGATTTTTCAGGAAAATGCAGTATTCGTCCGGGTGGCCTCCCACAAATTCCATTTTGGGCATCCCGATTTGCTCTGGGTCGGTGATCCACAGGCAAGGCTCTCCCGTCGCCCAAAAGCGCGTCAGGGTAAGAATTTGGCCATTGTAAATTACTGTCTGGTCCATCCTCATTTCTCCTGCATTTGCCTCAACAGCTTCACGATCCGCTCCCGGTTCTTTGCGGTTTTCATAAAGGTGGGGAGATGGTCAGCCTGAGTCATTTTCGCTTTTCCCGGTGGCTTTTCCCGCAAATCGGCACTGAGATAGTCGATCAGATAGGCAAGGTGCTCCCGGTTGAGGGCCCAGACTGGCTTACCCTGGAAGGAGGTCAAAAACCAAAGTTCCAGGCCGAAGTAAGGTTCTCGTCCATCTCTGATTTCGCCAATATATGAAAACGCCTCCGCTGTTTTATGAACTTCTCCTGACATGATTGTTCCACAGTAGGGGCAGGCCACATGGAGGACGGAAAAGTGCTGCTTTGTCGTATTTTCAATATCAACCCGATAGTATCTGCCGCAGTTTTTGCACTGGTTATGGACATCGTAGCGGTAGATCGTCCGGTCGCGGGTCTCCCGATGTCCGCAGCTCAGGCAGCGGAAATAGGCGTTCTCATCATCCGCTTTCACCACACCTGCGCCGTGGCACTTGGGGCATTTTACCTGAATGCCGGAGGTCAGGGCGTTGTATGCACTGTATGTAAAGTAGGGTTCATCAATGATTCGGCTCATGCGCCTCCACTCCTTTCAGGAAATTGCTTTCACAGCCGAAACCGAAATGGGTTCAAATCCTTTACAGTTTTGCAATCTCATCCAACCAGAAAGTATCAATTTCAGAGGTGCAGTCAAGTGTCTTTAACAGATGTTTGTATTCACTCAGATTGGGATTTTTCTTATCTGCAATGATGCGGAACATGAGAGCAATTGTGTATTCAGTTGGCTTTCTTTTCAGCGATGCGACCAATTCTTCCTCATAGCCTTCATGGTAAAACTTCTCCATAAAGCTACCCAACGGCCCAGGACCGCCAAAATCAATATTGGGAGAAGATTCAATCAGTTCCAAGATCGGTCTTACAGCATCAAAAGGTGTTTCGCACTGTTCCAGTTCATCAGTTAAATCAAAGACCGGATCTATAAACTGATATTTGTCGCCTGTGGTGGCAGCCTTGTCGATTGCCTTTTTTATCTCTTCCAACAGTTCTGTGATTCTTGTATCCATTGTTTTTTCAACCTCCTCAAAAATCTCGAAGCTCCTCAAACTTCTCAATCAGGGAATCTTTCTGGAGCGTGTCGCCTGGCAGGGCATCCAGGATACCCCGCAGGGCCATGTAAATTTCATCCCGTTCCTCGGTTTCGATAAAGCCCATCTTGTTGAAGGTCTGGGTGTAGGCGGCCACGGCTTCCAGCGCCTGGGCCTGGGCGGCCTCGCCTGGCTCAGCGGCCAGCTTCATCAGCTGGGAGCGGGTCTTGCGGTATTGATTGGCTGCCTTTTTCGCAGCGGCGGCAGGGATATGCTCCGCGCCGTCCCAGCCCCGGAAGGGATTGTCCAGATTCTGCGCCAGCCACTCTGGTTTCCGGGGCTTGGTGATCCGCAGATCCATGCCCGGCTTGCCTTTCCAGAGCTGCTTTGCCGCTTTTGCCGCCGTCTCCGGCAGGCTGGTCATCCAGAACCAGCGAAGCTCCGGCATCTGCTCCGGGGTGGGAATGTCAGCTGCGCTAAAGCCGAACAGGTCAAAGGTGGAGAGGTTCTTCAGTTCCCGAAACTCTCCCACGGCGGAGAAGTTCCCCAGGTTTCCCGGCTCGCCCCAGAGCCTCAGCTCCTTCAGGTGAGGATGGACAGCAGCCAGCCCGGTCAGATCAAAGTCCTTCAGCTCGATGCCATGCAGCCCCCGTAGATTCGGCAGTTCCGTGTGCGGGCGGTATTGCCCGATAAATTGGAGGGTCAAACCGCTGCCATCTTCGGGGGCATGGATTGCACAGGCGTCCGGCCCCTTGTTCTGGAACAGGAGTTGCTCCGTTCCCTCACACAGCCACAGTTCCTGAAGGCCAGTCATGTCCAGCATCAGCTTTCTGATGCTGGTGCCCCGCAGATCAAGTGTCCTCTGACCGTGGTTCAGCAAAGTCACTTCATCAACAAAGGGGGTTTCCCGCAAAAACTCCAGCAGATCCGGGTGCCACCGCTCGCAGATGAGTTCGGAGAGGCAGGGCAGCGCCTTTAGTTCCAGCGCCGAATCGAATGGTTCGTACTGGTCCGTCACCCGATGGCTGCTGACCTTCACCGGGATACCGCCGATCTCCGTTTGCTCGTCACTGTCCATGGCCTCCTTGAAGGCCCGCCGCCGTTCCTCCGGAATGGCCTGCCACCGGATCTGGAGATACACATCATAGCCGTCACTCCAGCCGCCGTAGGAGCGGCAGGGTTGGTCGGTGAAGGGCGGCAGTGTGCCCACCAGCGTGTACTGGGGCGGGACCTCCACCGGTACCCGCAGCAGGTGAAGGTCACGAGGCCAGTACATAAAGTCCTTGTAGAGCGGGCGGAGATGGGGCAGTTCCTCCGCAGTCAGAGGGGCGTTGCCCACCCAATCCAGAGAGAGGACCACTGCCCAAGACTCTTTGCTCACCGTGTCCGGCGGCGTAATATAGGCCACCTGGCAGGCGGTGTAGCGTTTAAGATATTGGTTATAGACTGTATAGACCTCTCCGGCGTTGGCTTTCATGGGTTTACACTCCTTTCATCCGTCTTTCTCTAAATAAAATCCCCATACGCAGTTGGAGAACTCTCCAGCAGCAAAGCGGTGGATCTGCCCATCAATCTCTACCTGCCAGACCTCGAAGGTATGGTCTTGGTGATAGATGGGGTCTTTGATTTTTACCCGCTTGCCGGTGGTTTGCCAGTCGTAGTCAAAGATGTTCACACCGAACAATTTGCATTGACCGTCCGGGCCAAAGGTTTCATATTCCCAAGCCATGTGATGCCTCACACTTCCGTGCGCTGCCAGCCGTCCAGCCGCTCATGTACCGCGTCGATCATCCAAACATCGCCCACACGCTTCATGAGGAAACGGCGGTCAAAGCCGGTATTTTTCTCTCTGGTGTAGATGTAGAGCTTGTTTTTGGTGATCTGCTCTGCGTCAAGGAATTCTTCCCCGTTGTAGGTGCCCTGGGCGCTGTATGAGAGGCCCAGAGGTCGATAGCCCGGACGGGGCTTTTCGCTCACATATTTCTCCCAGATCGTCAGCAGGCAGGGCACTGCCTCAGCACCTTCAAACCCGGCCTGCTCCATGTACTGCTCCCACTGCGTCATCTCGGCAAAGAAAGCGGACAGCACCCTGCGGCATTCCGCCGCCGCCTGCTCATCCAGCTGGACGGGCTTTTTGGCCTTTTCCCGCTGGAGCTGGAAGAAGTGTTCCATCTGCTCCTGGGTGAATTGCACATGGGCCACTGGCTCGATGCGGTTGTTGCCAGCGATGGCCAGCAGGCCCTCATAGGTAACGGCGGTATGGTCGATCTGGATGTGAGAGAGCTTGGGGATGGAGGCCGCCTGGAGCAGACCGGCATCATCCAGCCCGGTACGGTTGAGCGTCAGAAGGTCCAGCTTGCAGCCTTGCAGAGCGGACAGACTGCTGCCGTGGATGGCGGCGTTACCGTCCAGCAGCAGATAACGCAGCTTGGGCATAGCGGAAAAAACGGGGAAACAGGCGTCAGTGAGCGCACCGTCCTCCACGCCGAAGTTGGCCATGCTTTTATGTCCGGCAAAAGGGGCAAGCAGTTCATCCGTCACCGGATAGCTTTTCACATGGAAGCCCACCAGGGTGTAACCGGCCAGCTGCTCCATGATCTCTGTGGTCAGCTCCGGAATATCAAATTTCTTTTCTCCATCTAAAGTTAGGACACCGTTTTCCCAATCCGCTGTTCGGGCCCGTTTTGGTAATTCCATAGCGCGCCTCCTTATTCCTGCTCTTTGTAACTGGCTTCAATGTCGATGAAGCGCACATACACGGCGCAGACTTCGCCCTTTGCATCATAGCCGAAGTAGACGGGATAGTAACCGTCACCCCAGCCAGAGGCAAAGATGGGCAGATTGCAGTCCGTGTCCGGCATCGTCCAGTTGAGCCAGTCGCCGCAGTCTCCCTGATATTTGGGGTGGGCTTTGGCGTTTTCCTCCAGTAAGTCGCAGAACAGGTCGTTGTAGGGGTCGATGTCCGGGTCCTCCTCCAGCCGCTTGGCCCAGTATGTTTTGAAAGCCGCCTGGGTCTGGATGTCTGCAATACACCCCATTCCGGCATCTACGCCGAAACCGAAGTAGTCATCATCTCCCAGTGCCGCGTCCAGATTCTCGTTGCCCACCATGCCCATCTCATAGCGGACAGGCTTTTCCTGGCTGACCTCCACCTTGACGCAGGCGTAGCGGTCGCCGTATTGTTCGCTGGGCACCACGCAGATTTTCACGGGATAAGTTCCGGCGGGGATCGTTTGAAGGAAGGGCAGAGTGTCCTCCAGCTCCACCAGCGGATCACAGGCGAAGATCTGCCCGGTAGGGAAATGGACGGCACCGATGTCCAGTACATCCACCGCCATGTTCCCAATCACTTTCTCTGTGAAATGGGCCTCTAAGTCATCTTTACAGGTCAGTCTATCCTTGATTGCTTCGTATTTGTTCAGCCATTCAGTTGTAGGCATATCAGTTTCCTCCTGTTGATTCAGTTTCTTGATGTACACGCTCTTTGAGCCATCCCAGTAGCAGTTCACACACCGGCCATCCTGAAAATGATGGTCACAATTCGGGTAGCCATAGAGAACATGGGCACATTCCGGGCACAGCCCTATCATCTGTGAGGAGCCTTTGAAAAACAGGCTTCCGCACTCATCACAAACGGCCAGTTCTTTTTCTGCCATAGGGTTCACCAGTCCCGTTCCCGGATGGCCTCCTCGGTGTCAATAGGAATGCCAAACCACTCCAGAATGTAGGCCACGGTTGCCGCGATACATTCACGGGCCACCGTTTCGATCTCGCTGTCGTGCTCGTCAAACTCCTCCTGGAGATCATTGATGCCGCAGACCGCCTCATCCAGCGTTTCCTGCACCACTTCGGTGTCGGTTTCGCCGCTCTCCAGCAGGTCGATGACCTTCTGAAGCTCGTCCTTTACCTTGTCCACCAGAAAAGTGGGATAGTAATTGTCCTGATACATCTCGTCCAGCAGTTTGTAATTGGGGTCAAATGCTTTCATTGTGATTTCTCCTTTCTCATTCAAACATCAAACCGTATGATTCGGTCATGCTACCGTCGTCCTCGTGAAATATACACTGATACAGAGGCTCACGCTGGGTTGCTTTGTGGAACCGCTCCAGAACAGGAGCCAGCGGCTCACCAGTAGGGATGCCGAGGGCATCAGATACCCGTTGCAAGCTGTCCATATCCATATCTTCCAAGTTACAGTTACGCTGTCTCTGCCCATACTCCTCCAATGTCTTGGAATCTACATACTGCTTTGTGTCACAGCAGTCGTGCCAGCAAATACAGCTCACAAACAGAGAAAAGAGGTCGTCCATGCTCTCGGCCAAACGGCCTGCCTCCCCTTCGCTGCTGTAATATCCAATGGAGCCATCTTCCAACAGGTGGTATTCTCCGCCGGAGCCATCTCTGGCAAAGGCCATACCAGGTAGGGAAAAGGTGCATCGGCCTTCTGCGTCATCCCGAGGGGATAACTCATCCATCAGGAAGAAGTCAAATAGTGAATCAAATTCATCCGCCAAATCAGGGTTTTCATGCAGTATTTTCAAATAGTCCATAGTCGTTTTCCTCCGTTTACGGTTCTTGGGTCATTTTGCGTAGCTGTTCCCGCCACAGCGGTTCTTCAATCATCTCATCATTTTGGTAAAAGTGATTTTTGTCGCGGGCCAAATGGTCAGCGAGCGGAGGTGCGTCCAGCGGGGTGCATACGGTGAAACTGTCCCGATCCGCCCCCTTGATCTCCCGGTTGAGGTAGTACACCCGCTTGGCATCGCGGGAATACCAGTGACTGAGCAATTCCCATGAGGGCAGATCCGCCTTGGGAAGCTGCTTACCGTAAGCATAGATCCGTTTCTCGTCCCTGGCAAAATAGGTGTCGCCCAACGAGAGGAAAGAGGAAACTTCCGCGCTTTTAATGATCTTCACCTTGCCGTCTCCGTTGTGGAAGTAGACCTGTCGGCTGTCCTTTGCATATCCCTGGGGCGCACCCGAATCGTTCTGGCCATTGTCTAATACCTGGAAGTCTGCCAGATCTGCACCTGGGATTCTCCCGCTGGTGGTGTAGACGGCTGTTTTGTCCATGGCATAGGCATAGTTTAACACCCGAAACGATGCCGGGTCTGCTCCACGCAGGCGAATCCCGCCGAGAAAGCAGGCCGTAGAGGATTTTCCCCAGTAATGCCAGTAGCAGAAGTCTTTGGGCGCAACACCCTTGAGCAGGCTGTTTTCATATAGGCCGGAGAAATAAACGGCCTCATCTTGAAGGAAAAACTCATTGTCCACCGGCTCTGTGCTGTTGATTGGTTGTAGCGGTTCTTCGTGATGATCTGTTATGCTCAGTTCGATCTCGTCGTCGCTATAAACTAAGTAGAGCCCATGAGGGGCCTTTCTATCGAAATGCAGTTCAATGTCATGATATTTGAGGATCAAAGGTTTCCCGTCGCTTCTCATGGTGGAAACGACATCGGGATTCCCGAAGATTTCTATGATCTCATCCTGCGATATTCCGAATTTCAGCGGTGAAATGTCCCGTGGATTCTGCAATATTTGATTGCGCCAAATAGTAAAGTCCTGTTTCATATCTTTCCGTCCAGTGCCTCAACCGTTTTCATGGCAGCGGAATCAAATTTGCACTGCCGCAACTCCCGTTCAATCAGGGCAAACACATCTGGAAAGCACTCAATCTCATCCTGATACTCATATTTCGCATATAGTTTCCCGTACTCGGAGATCCAAACCTCCGCCGGGTAGTAGTAGCCGATATGACCGATGGGCTGGCATTTTTCACCGGCAGCCTGTTCGATCTCTGCCAGTTCACAGCCGGACATATCCCGAAAATAGGCTTCTTCCAAATGGTTTTTGATCCCGTTGACCAGGTAAGGGAACAAAGCAAACTCAAAATCCGCCGCCCATTTTAGCTTTTTCTGTGCCAAGTACCACTCGCAGCACAGGCCGAAATACTTGCGGTAAAACCGCTGGGTGGTCTTCATCATTGGGACGCCATGATCGGCGTAATACTTCTCCGCAATGGAAATATCCACACTGCGGCCTTCGTACCATCCGGCGTACTCCATCAGCTGTTTAACTTTGCTGCCCAGATCGCCAGAGATAGGGATGCGTTCTTTGATCATGGTAGTATCCTCCTGTTTTTCGTCACCACGGCCGGTCAATCTGTGTATATATCTTATTCGGCTCTCTGTCCGTAAAACTGGTCAATGAGTCAGTGGGTTCTGTAAGCGGCATCACATTCAAAATATCCAGTACATAATACCAGATTCCTGTATCCCAGTCCCGGAACCGCCCATTGCAGACAGCTCTCCCATACTCGCCGGGAGCCAAATCCAATGCCAGCTCATTGAGAGGCTGTTTCTGCCCGGTCTTATCGTAGGTATATCGCTCCGGCATGGCACCGATGTGCCAATCATTGCGGTAGCGCACATGGATTCCGGCCTCCTGCTGAATCAGTTCAAAAGGGTGAAGCCGCATTGTGCCATTCGGCTTCCACTCCATCAGCCTGCGACAGTCCCTATCGATCTGAAATCCATCGGGCCTCTGTACAATAGATGCAAAGTGCGTAGGCAGACCAAAAGGATAATAGGAGAAGAAGTCTTTCGGCAGACGCATGGCTCTGGGATACTGGTTCCGCTGTGCGGCCGCGTTTCCGCCCCGGCAGTCTTTATACCATTGCAGGCGGATCTGCTGAACCAGAAGTGTGGGCAGATGCTTCGTCTGATTACTGTTCTGTCTCATCGCCGCACCTCCTTTCCTGGCGTCACTTTATGAACGATTGGCCTGCTCCAGCCGTTTCATCAATAGTGGGATTGCCGTAGCCTGCCAAAAATCTCCGCTTATCCAACCAGTGGACATTCCTACATGAGTTTTGGCAAATTGATCTACATAGTAGTGTTTGCCCGGCTCCGGCAGCTCTCCGGTCAAATCCGCAAAGATGTGGAGGATTTCCTCTCGGAGAACATTGGGGGGATACGGCAGTTCCACCGCCTAATACCGCTCCTTCAGAAGCCGCCACAGGAAAGGGTCACCCCGCAGCCCCCACTGGACAGGCTCAGGCTCAAAAATACAGGCAACAAATTCAGCTTTCATGGGTAATACAGAAAATCTCCTTGTTCAAGTCAAAGTAGATTACCATCAGCTCGTCAGTGATTTCCGGGTTGAAGGACAGATCCATAATGAAAACTTGTTGATTCATCTCGTCATCTACCAGACTGCCGAACCGCTTGAGCTTCAAAAAGTCCACCATCTCGGCAAAGGACAGCTTGGCCGGGTCGGTTCCCGGAAAAAGTTCCGCCGCAATATCCGGGCCTACATCGTCCCGATGGAACTCCATGAAAAATGTCACAACGCTATGGTAGCGGCTGTCCTCGTCCGCCAGCGCCGCTTTGATGGCGGCTTTGGCCTTTTCCGCCAATTGCTCCGCCTCATCCAACATTCCTCCCACCACATCCATGGCAGCAGGATCAGCAGTCAGTTCTTCCTCTACATCGAAGATAAAGGGCAGTCCCGATTCCTCGGGAAAGTTGAAGATTTCCTCACCGGGTGTATATGTTAAATCAATGCGTTTACAATTCAGTTTCATAGATATACCTCTTATTTCAATTTCAGCACAAATCCCCAGATGCTCACCACAATCAGGAGGACACCCAACAGAAAGAAAACCATACGCCGGTATCCTCTGCTGTGGCGGTGGGCATCCCGCGTACCAGTGGGGTCGCAGAGCCAGTTCCAGTTGCGGATCGCCCCAATTAAAATCACGGCCCCGATGAGCACCGAGGCAATGTACCAATGCTCTTGCAAAAATGCTGTGATCTGTTCGCTGTTCATTCTACTCCCTCCTTACGCAAATACTTGCTGGTATTTCTCTTTCAGTTCCTTCGGTGCCGTCTTGATGGTCTTGCTGCCACCATTTTCGGAATCTTTTCCCCAGATGGCCCAGAGAAGGCTCTGCCAAGCGATGGCCCGGAATTTCGGGTCCTTGTCCTCTTCCGGCAGGAGATAAGCGGAAAAGCGGCGCTTGACTGTCAGCAGCGCATCCAGGCTTTCCGCATTGGCAATCAAGCTGTGGAATTCCTTGGCAGGCTTCAGCCACTGCATAGACAATGCGCCCCGCACCAATATTCCCAGTGTCCATAGTTGGAAACCAAACTTCCGGATAAAGGCATGAAGGAATTTCTCTTGCAGTGAGGAGTGCTCGTTGTCACAGAGATCCAAATACTCCGCCACCAGAGGTGCCCATCGTTCTCCCTCCAGTCCCAGGGCGAACACAGCAAAGGTGCCGGGCATTGCACAGGCTTCATCCGCGAGGTTTTGGTACCACTCAAACTCCCGCATAGCCAGACGAGCATATCGCTCCATAGCTGGATGCAGACTGGGGTACTGCACAGCGCAGGCAAAGAGCTGATTGACTCCCTTCTTGGGTAGGCCGGGAATGGGCAGATAGAGTTTTTCCTTCCCACGGAACTCTACCGAGTAACTGTTGGGAAATTCCTCCTGCTCCAACACCGCACACAGGTAGTCCAGGATTTCCGCATAGCACTCCTCGGTGCAGTCCTTAGCCGTAATGCGGATGGTGGCAAACGCATCGTTGGCTGATGCGGTGAAATGCTCCGTCTTACGGCGCTGGATGTCCTTTGGCAATTTGCCGCTGCCGGCTGTTTTCAGCTGCTTTACCAGATCCGGGCGAAGCTGGGAAACCAGGCCGAGGATATGTTCGGTGGTAAGGGATTCAAAACTCTGTCCATACATCGTGCAGCAGACCGCCACATAGCAGGCAAAGTGCAGCAGACCTTCGTCCACATCCTCCGGGCGCAATTCCGGCAACACCGTGCATGGCGGAAAGACTGTAAAGCCATCGTCCCGCTCTCCCACAAGGAAGAACCGCTCCTGCACCTGCTTTTCTATGTACTTCTCCAATGTATAGCGGATCTCTTCCCAGCCAACCAGCCGCCGCATGGCATCGCAGACGGAAACAGCATCCTCACAGGGAAATTTCTTCAGCAGCAGTCCGGTCAAATACCGCTCCAGCAGTTGATCGGGAAGAAACGGTGTCCCGTTGTGATTTCGCACCACGGTCGGGTAGGCAGAGTGATTTTCACGAGCGGTTCCGTTCAGCACATCCTGAATGCAGAGATCCGCCTCCGCCAGCACCTCCGGGGAAGTGTCCGGTTTATGAATCAGATAGTAGCGGTCATGTACGCCGTCGCGTTTTGGCAAACTCATGCTTGATCACCTCTTTTCAGACAATAAAAAAGCCCCACGCCGCACTGTCATAAAGACAGGCTGACGCAGGACATGAAGAAGCCGCGTTGAAGGAGCCGCATCCACCAGCGGATGTAGTTTCTTCAACAACCAAAATATTTTTTTCGTATCTTAAAGCAGCAAATTGCTGTCCAATATATTTGTTCATAGCGGCACCATTTGTTCTGAGCGTAGTTTTATATCTTATTATATCACAGCACTCCTTCAATGAAAATATTTTGTTGGAAATGCCAATGAAAAATTTTTGTGAATTTGTTAAGTCGCAAGGGGTGTTATTGCCATAGTATCTGGATGGATTAGAGTGATTGCTTTTCCTTTATGCAAGGCATAGTTGACTGTCTGTGATGTACCTGAGCGCAGCTTTTTCTGATTATCAAACACACCGATAAGGTACTCTGCATGATCGACCATATAGTAATTCCTTTTTTTATAACTGGAAACATCCGCAGAATGTGAAATAACAATGGAATCGTTTGCGTTTTGGATCAGCTTTTTCAATCTATGTCTACTCTGATCCGGCCATTTAGAGTCATAACCGATGAAGGGAACTACAACGACAATTTTAATATCTTCGTATCCCGTTTGTGCCCTCAATGTCAGCAGCTGTTCTCCAGCCCACATATCCACACCAAGAGCACCGCCGACAAAAAAAGTACGGACAAATTTCTCGTCATGAAGTATCCGAAACTGCTCCAGGAGACATTCTTTTAATTTTTGGCATAGGGGATCTTCCTCATTATATCCAAAGCAAAATCTTGTTGGTCGGTGGCCGGTAATGGCGCAGGCATACTGATTCATATAAATCACCCTTGATAACTGCCTTGATTACGCATATAAAGCAAAAATAACGCAAATAATAATGCGTATAAAGGTTGTACTATAAAATTATAACACAATACATACGAAGTATCAAGAATTGCTTTCTGCTATGCTAAAAGAGCAGAGAGGTGAGCGTATGGACGAAGAATTTATCCGCAATCGGATCACAGAATTGCGATTGAAAAAAGGTGTTTCAGAATATCAGATGAGCATGGAGTTAGGGCAGAACAGAAGCTATATTCAGGCGATTTCCTCTGGGCGTTCTATGCCGTCTATGAAGCAGTTCCTCAACATCTGTGAGTATTTTGAAATCACACCGCTTCAATTTTTTGATGCACAGGAAAATAACCCTCAGCTTATCAAGAAGGCTTTGGACGGAATGAGAAAGATGTCAGATGACGATTTGATTATGCTGATTGGTTTTATAAGTCGCTTAAACACAGAAAACTAACGATAGGAGGCAGTAAGCGTCCCGTCGTTAGTTTTTCATTTTATGCGCAGCATATTGTGGCAAGCAATGCTTGTGGCTATCCATTTCGCCACAAACTGCTTGTTGAGGGCAGTGCCCCCAAGCCCCTTTGAACACAGAATTTCATTCTGTGGCTGCGCGTTCTACGAACGCTTTTGACCAGGACCAGCTTATCGCTGGCCGTGGTCTTTTTCTTTTTCAACATCCTGTTCTACCTCCATTTTCAGCACTCGATCCACATTGGCCTTTGCCGTTAAAAGCTCCCGCATTTCCTCACGGGAACGCCGGTACTCGGCATAGGTCTTTTTCTTTTCTTCCAGCAATTTCGCGTACTCCGTCTGTAACTCTTTGACCTTGGGCAGCTTCTTGACGCCCATCTCATCAAAGGCATTCTTAGCAGCCTGGTGGAGCAGAATTTCTTCCTCATGTTCCTCCCGGAATTTCTTAGAGTAGCCTGCCTTGCGGTATGCCACATAGACCTCACGGGTCTTGGCATAATTTACAATGTGAGTACGCAGAACAGCAATCTCTGCCATGCGCTTTTCAGCCGCTTTGATCTGCGCCGAAAGCTCATTGTGATGTGCCGTGGCAGCCGCAGCCTTTTCTTCCAAAACCGCATACTCCAGCAGGTTATTCTCTGACAAGTAATTCATGGTCTGCGCCATCTGCTTGAGGTTGAACACCTTGGCCCATCGAGCATAGCCAGCACCTTTTCCAGCCTGCAATTTTGCCTGAATGTCCACCAGCAGATTGACCTTCTGCGTCTCTGCCTGTGTAACTATTTTCTTTCGTGGGGTATGCGCTTTCTTCCCGGAGAGAACCGCCTGCAAATCATCTAATCCATATCCTTCGCCCAGGCTGTCCATTCGGGCGGCTTTCTCCCAGCCGGGGAGTTTCAAACGATACGATTTTCCGCGCTTTGATACTTCACAGCCGGACTCTTTTAGCAGCTTCAGCAGTTCCTCAAAATTAGCAGGACTTTGTGATAATGCGTTGTCAATCGCTACACGCAGCAGCTCTCGGTGAGAGGGCTTTGCCTGATCGCCCAGCCACTTGTTATAGCTCTTTCCGTGAGGTTTCGGATTCTCCACAATGGATAGTCCGTTTTCGACGCAGATGGTGTCACTTAACTGTCGGACTGCCTTGGTGCTGCCCCAAAAGTTTCGGAATTTCCGGTCATATTCTAAGCTGACCGATGACCAGATAATGTGATTGTGAATGTGCGACTTGTCTATGTGGGTGCAGACCACAAAGGCATGATTGCCCTTGGTGAATCGCTTGGCAAATTCCACACCCAGCCGATTGGCTTCCTCCGGTGTGATCTCACCGGGGCGGAACGACTGGCGCACATGATAGGCGATCACATCATCCGCACCTCGCACTCGTCCGGTCGCGGCAAGGTACTGCCGCTTTGCCAGAAGGAACTCTGCATCCGCAGTCCTGCTGTCACACGCATAGCCGGTAATGAGCCTGCCATTATCTGTTTTTTTGGGATTGGCCACATAGTCGATGATGTCACTGATCGCCCGACTTTCTGTGCGGCCCTTGCCGACATGAAGCGGCATGATTCTTGTGGTTGCCATAGGTCAGACCTCCTTCCCGAAAAGAAAACGGCCTGCCATAGCAGACCGCTTTCACTATTCTATAAAACTTTCTTCATCGAAAAAATTGAACTCATCATCTTCTAAGTGTCTTGGTGGAAATCTCATTTCATATTGCTCTTGCGCCAATGCACGGACATCAGGCCGCCTATTCTTTAGTCGATTTTTCAGCCAGGACAACTGCTCTTTCGATAGCCTCCATGGAAGATTCAAAAGACGATTCAGTGTCATCAGTTCAGCCTGCTTTTCTGCTGGTAGCGAAGCACAGGATTTACAAATGTGGGATGCATGACCTTTGCCTGAAAAATTTTCGTTGGCTTTGTATTCACCACAAACTTTACAATAGTGTCCATGCTTTTTCATAAGCTGATGCCCTTCTCACAAAGAACATATAACCTGCGAATTGCTTTCATAATCACATCCCATTCCAAATCAGAAGCATAAGAAAACTTTTTACGGTATGCCTCCCAAAGTTTTTGCATAACCGAATCATTTTCCACTTCGTCAAAAACTTCTTCAGCCTGGTTAAGATACTTCTCCGATCCCCGTTTATGAGCAGTTGCCAGAAGCGCATCATGTAAAATTTTCGGGTTCAGCGTGGTTCCATGCAGCTGTTCTAAAATGTAAATATCGTAGAAATCTCTCATGCGGGTATTGGTTGTGGTTCTAGTAATAATGGTTTCCAGTTTTTCTGCCAGCACAGTTTCTAAATTATAAGCCCAAATATCAATGGAGCGATCTTCCAGCATAAGTTTGAATGAATACCGAACCTCTCTTGGAGTGATTGCATCTCCCGTAGAAATATCAATTTTCAAAGGGGTCACTACACCATCGAATGTTGTACTCATGCTGACACGAATCCCCGGATACTCTGCTTCATCCATAATCTCCGAAATACTTTTCAGCTGAAATTTAACACCATCATCAATCGGAACAGTTACGATTGATGAAATTAGATTCTCAATATCCTCCACATTAACATTAGCTCCTTTTATGGTTGCATCCAAATCCATCGTAGAGCGGGCATCCAATCCAACCATAGCCGCTACCAACATACCACCCTTCAAGATAAACTTATCACGATACTCAGAAAGAGAAATACGCTCCAAAAAACGCTCCATCATGTAGTTCCTCATTAAAATCTGAGCATCTGCGGATTTTTCTCTGGAAAGGTTTCGTATTAAATCTTTAAGCTGTCTTGCTGTTTTTATCATAAAAGTACCTCCAAATACTGTCGTAAAATTTTTTCCACCTTGAACATCCCAGCATATTGCATTAAAGCTCGCAGGTTCTTATCTTTTCTACGGGCATACGCTTTCAGTGCTCCCTGAAAGGTCTGAATTTCAATTCTGCTACGGCTTCTGAGCAAATCACAGATTGTTCGCTCCATATCATAAACCGGCACAGTATGCCCGAACGGAGTTTTCGCTGTTGTAAGTCCTACATCATGTAAGTCTGCTTTAATCGTAAAAACTTGAATGCCTTCTGCTTTCATTTTGCTTGGATTGCATCCAGTTTTGACCGTAACTGTATATTCTATTGGTTCACGATCTGTCAGATCGTGAAAAAATAAAGCTGTTTCATGTGAAAATACTGCTTGTTCAAATCGCAAATGAAGCAGATACATGGCATCCACCCAGGAATCTTTGGACAGATAAATCCCATGTGCGACTCTATCCAAATCTCGTGAACGCACATAATCATAAAATACCGGCTTTGAAATTCCAGAAGATACGACCTGCGATGTTCGCAGCATTCCTTCTTGTTCTGTTAGCATCTGATCCAGCTGTTCAAATTGTCCCATCATATCACTTCCTTTCGCACTAATATTATACGCGATATTAGTTCAAAAGTAAAGTCGTGGATATATAGTTTCTCTTTCCAAATTTAACAGACGGTGTCTGGCATTTTTATGGTTTTGCGTATTTTTATCCATAAACCAACTCCTGAATTGCAAATTTCAAACTCTGCACCTTACCCATCAGCCAGATTGCAGCCAACGGCAGCCCCATAGGGCTAATCAAAAATGCCATAACCAGCAAAATCACACCATTCTGCGGGGAATAGGTAAGCAGCACAGCCACACCAAGCAGAGCAATCACGGTACTGAACAGGCCGAGCACCAGACCGGATATGTAGATCAGCCCTGTGCAGAGCCAGACAAAAAGTGTCAGAACCAAAATGACCGGTGCAGTTATAATCATCAAAAGCCCTTTCAAAATCTTCATGTCATTTCCTCCTTGCAGCGTTCTTGGTATCTTTTCTAATCATATTATCCGGCATGGGCAGGCAAAAGACAAGGATACCGATAAAAAGAAAAAGCGGAGAGAGGAGCAGCGAAGTAATGCCGTTCCTCCCTCCGCAAATGGAGTATCTATCCCCGTTATAAAAGTTTGGAAAGCTGGGTAAGGATTTCCTTTACGCCCTCCCATAACTGTTCCTGCCGCTGGGATATATCCTCCAAGTCAGCATCATAAACCCGCCCAGTCTCATGCACTTTACGGGTCAGCTGGTTTAAGTTGTTGCTGCTTCGGCGCATCAGGGAAACAAGCTCCTTCAGCTCCGGCAGCTCCAGCTTGACTACATACCCATCCAGCGCCATTTTTCTTAGATAGGCTTCACGGTTGGAGGTTCCAAACTGAGACATTTTTTGCTCAATCACAGCAAGCTCCTCCGCTGAAACTCTAAAGTTTAATTGCATATCCCGCTTACGCTTTGCCATAGTTATCGCTCCGGCTCCCGTTTCTTTGAGGCGGCGGGCTTATGGGCCGGCAGCTCCTGTTTGAGCTTATCCCGTACTGAGGGACGGGACGGTTGCAGTTTTTCTCCCTGAGTACGGCTACGCTGCTGTTCTTCACGCACCAGATCAATAAAGCCATCCAGTACAGCAGGGTGGCTGTTCAGGACATAACCACAACGGACGGTTTCGGGGTTCTCGTTGGGAATGGTCTTAGCCCATTCCTTATTGCGTCGGGAGTAGCGCCCATCCCAGTCCTGAAGCTGGACGGTGTTGGCCAGAACCAAAGCCACACGCTCCATGCCATAGGTCTCGATCACACCCTTTGCCGCATCGTGACTGAGATACATTCCGTCGAAGTGTTCCCGCACCGCCGCTTCAATGGACTCCTTGCATTGGAGATTTACATTGTTGAAAGCTCGGTACTGCTCCAGCTCCCCATGTTCTCTCGCATAGGCGGCAGAGTGGGGATAGACCGGTGTTGTTCGCAGTTCCTCTTTAGCTCTGCACACATCATTGGCACGGTTCTCAATGCTGTCCCGGATCACATCCATGTGGCCGGTCTCCAGCTTTTCAAAATAGCGGTACACATCCGCCAGCGGCGAGGGAGATTCCAAAAGCGCCTCTGCCTGGGCATCGGTCAGCTCCAGTTCCTCCATCGCCATCACGATGTCCTCACGGATGGTGTACTCATAGGTGTGGTGCAGAATTTCTTCCGGGGGCTGGCTTTTCAGCCAGTCCCTGTATTTGTCCTGCTCAGCGGCCATCTTTTCATAAAGGGCCATATTCAAATCGTTGGTATTCATGTTATCGCACCTCCT
Organism: Clostridium sp. DFI.1.208; assembly: GCF_024463855.1. Taxonomy (NCBI): domain Bacteria; kingdom Bacillati; phylum Bacillota; class Clostridia; order Eubacteriales; family Clostridiaceae; genus Clostridium; species Clostridium sp. DFI.1.208. The sequence goes on from NZ_JANGCA010000009.1 coordinate 47,088, forward strand.
CATGTTGTTTTGGTTTCTTGTCAGTACTGCGGGGCGGCACCGGGCGTTTCAGATGATCCAATACCGAAGGCCGTGTGCTTTTGGCAACGACAGCTTCATCGTGTGCCGGTCCCTTTCCGTCGATGTTGAGCAGGGTATCCAGCTCCACCAGACGGGCGTTTTTGCTTCTCAGTTCTTCTTCATAAAGGAATGGCTTTCCAACTTCCTCCTTTGCGGCAGCCTGCTGCTGACAAAGGTTATCCAGCTGGGCCTTTGCCGCCTCCAGACGCTGTGGCATCTGGGCGAGGGCATTGTCGATGCGGGTAAGATTTCCGCGAGGGTCTGTACCAAGGGTTGCCCTGTGGGTCATCTGGCCTTTCAACAGGAGCGTATATTCCTGTTTCCAAGCGGAAAATTCCACGGACATGGCATAGCCCCGGTAGCTGCCGATCTGTACCGGATCGGAGGTTTTGACCTCCTTGCAGGCATCCAAAAGGGCAGCACCGGCGTTCTCCTTATCGGTCAGCAGATCTCCACGGATCTCCATACCGGCAAAGCCGTCCTCCGGGTGCGGGTGAGCTGCCAAAACCTCCAGATCAGATTCAAAGCCCTTGATAAAGCCCTTGTGCTTTTCAATCTCCTCCGGGAAGTATTTGAGCAGCTGGTCCTCCAGACGATATTGCTTGCTCTGGTGGTCGGCTTTCATCAGCTTCAGGCGGGATACCTCCACATCCAAATCCATACGCTCCTTGATGCGGGGATCTCCGGCACACAAAGCCTTGATCTCTGCAAAACTGAGGGCGGTTTCATCCACATCATCGCAGGAGCGTACCGGCGATTTAGAAGTCATGATCTGACTAATGAATTTTTGCTTATTCTCCACCGTCTGCCAGAGGTATGCGTCAAAGGTTCCTTCGGTCACATAGCGGTACACATGGACAAGAGGATTCTGGTTACCCTGGCGCTCGATACGGCCCTTGCGCTGGGCAAGGTCTCCCGGTCTCCACGGACAGTCCAGGTCATGAAGTGCCACCAGACGGTCCTGCACATTGGTGCCTGCGCCCATCTTGGCGGTGCTGCCCAAAAGGACACGCACCTGACCGGTACGGACTTTAGAGAACAACTCCTTTTTCCGCACTTCGGTGTTGGCTTCATGGATAAAAGCGATCTGGTCGGCAGGCATCCCCTGAGCAATGAGTTTCTGACGAATATCGTCATATACCGTAAAGGTCGGTTCCTGCTCCGGCAGAGGCACGGCACCTTCCAGTGCGTGAAGCAGTGGATTATCCAGCGTTTTCGCCGCCTTGCTTGCAGTAGCTTTTGCCTGCGGTGTAGAAATGTCGCAGAACACCAGCTGGGTCAGCTTGTCAGCTTCGCCATCCCGCCAGATCTGCATGATGTTGTCCACGCACTGATTGACCTTTGTGCCAGGTTCATCCGGCAGCATCTGGTTGACGATCCTCTGGTCCAGTCCCAGCTTGCGGCCATCCGAGGTGATTTTGAGCATATTATCCACCGACGGGTCCACACTGCCTCTGTGTACTTCGGAAGCGCGCTCAGAGAGTGCCTTCACCATTTCCTGCTGATGTTCGGTAGGCTGCGCCACGATGTTGTGGTATTCCACCTCCGGGGTGGGCAGGTTCAGTTGGTCGGCGGTCTTGATGTCCGCCACTTCTTTGAACAGGTTCATCAGCTCTGGCAGATTAAAGAACTTGCTGAATCTCGTTCTTGCCCGGTAGCCGGTGCCTTCCGGTGCCAGCTCCAATGCTGTGACGGTCTCCCCAAATCTGGAAGCCCAGCAGTCGAAGTGGGTCATGTTCAGTTCTTGCAGGCGTTCATACTGAAGGTAACGCTGCATGGTGTAAAGCTCGGTCATGGAGTTGCTGACCGGGGTGCCGGTGGCAAAAATCACGCCACGGTTTCCGGTGATCTCATCCATATAGCGGCACTTGGCAAACATATCGGAGGATTTCTGCGCGTCCGATGTGGAAAGACCAGCCACATTCCGCATTTTTGTGTATAGAAACAGGTTTTTATAGTTGTGGGCCTCGTCCACAAACAAACGGTCCACACCCAGCTGCTCGAAGGTTACCACATCGTCTTTTCGCCCCTCGGCTTGCAGCTTTTCCAGTCTGGCTTCCAGAGACTTTCTGGTACGCTCCAGCTGTTTGACGGTAAAACGCTCGCCGCCACTGGCCTGTACCTCTGCAATCCCCTCAGTGATCTCGTCGATCTGTTCATAGAGAAGCCGTTCCTGACGCTCCCGGCTGATGGGGATACGCTCAAACTGGCTGTGTCCCATGATGATGGCATCATAATCACCCGTCGCAATACGTGCGCAGAACTTCTTTCGGTTATGGGTCTCAAAGTCCTTTTTGGTGGTGACTAAGATATTGGCGGAAGGATAGAGACGCAGAAACTCCGACGCCCACTGCTCTGTCAGATGGTTTGGAACCACAAAGAGAGATTTCTGGCACAGTCCCAGGCGTTTGGCTTCCATCGAAGCAGCTACCATTTCAAAAGTTTTGCCTGCGCCTACTTCATGTGCCAACAGGGTATTTCCTCCATACAGCACATGGGCGATAGCGCTTTTCTGGTGTTCCCGCAGGGTAATGGCCGGGTTCATGCCTCCAAAAGTGATGTGGCTGCCATCATATTCACGGGGACGGGTAGAGTTCATTTCCTCGTTGTACTGGCGCACCAAAGTCTGGCGGCGCTCCGGGTCTCTCCAGATCCAGTCCCTAAAGGCTTCCCGGATAGCCTGCTGTTTTTGGGCAGCCAGAGTGGTCTCCTTGGCGTTCAGCACGCGGCGCTCTTTTCCATCCGCATCCTCTATGGTGTCATAGATGCGGACATCCCGCAGGTTTAAGGAATCCTCCAGAATCTTGTAGGCGTTGGCGCGGCTGGTCCCATAGGTGGTATAAGCTGCCACATCGTTGTAGGATACAGAAGATTTTCCCTTGATCTGCCATTCAGCGGTAAAGGACGAATAGTTGACCTCGATACTGCGCTGGAGATAAAACGGGGTATTAAAAGTCTCATACATAAACTGCTGGATATATTCCTTGTCAATCCAGGTAGCGCCCAGACGCACCTCGATCTCCGACGCATCCAGGTCTTTGGGCTGGGCGGCGGTAAGAGCTTCCACATTGACTGCATAAACCGGGTCCTGCTGTGCTGCCCGCTGTGCCTGACGCAGCTTTCGGCGTACATTGCCAGAGAGGTATTCATCAGCAGTCACATAATGGGGCGTTCTGTCCTGCTCCAACTGTCCCGGTACACGGAAGATTACGCCTTGCAGCTCTCCGGCCAGTTCTTCTTTTGTTTTTTCGGTAAGCTGGCTCATATAGTCCATATCCACGCAGGCTTTTTCCGAGATGGACACCGCCAGTGCTTCACTTGCCGTATCCACCACAGCCACCGCCTGATGGGGCTTGATGGTCCGCTTGGTGAACATATCTGCCTTACGTTCCAGTTTCCCGTCCTCGTCGATGACTTCCAGCGCACAGAGCAGGTAATAGGAAGAATCGTCTGCATAGGCCAGTCGGTTTGCACGGTCATTGATAAGGCCATATTTTGCAGAAAAGCTATCATAGAGGCTGTTCAGTTCCGCCTGCTTTTGGGTAATGGTGCTGTCTGGAACCGCTGCATCCATCTGAAGGTCGATCAGTTCCTGCACACAATCACGCAGTCCCACAAGACCTTTCACGCGGGCTTCGGCGGTGGCGTTGAGGTCAGGGCGCACCATACGGCTGTTTTCCCGGTAGTACACCTGCCCGTCTACAATGGCATAGGAATAGTTCTTCACATTGGGGTCGGCAGGAATGGAGGTGTCAATAGCTTCGCCTTCGCCCAGCTCCGGCAGCTCTGCCTCCTGATAAGTGCCATGAATGTACTTCACAGCATCATGCAGCTGGTCGGAAAGCTCCAGTCCCTCGATAGGGTTCACGGTGTAGTCCATACCATGAGCAGTGCTTACCGGCTCCTGTCTGCCCAGCACCATTTCCGGGTGGTCGATAAAATACCGGTTGATGGCAAACCCATCCTGCGTCGTCGCGGACTGCGCCTGCTCGTTTCCGCCTTGCGGCGAAAAGCTCGCTTGCTCCGTCGCTCCTCCTTCTCCCACAAAGTCTTGCGACTTTGCGGGAACCCTGATAATGCCGGTCTGCGTCCACTCTGGTGCAATGTCCAGCGGACGGTCCCGCTTTTGGAGAAAGATAATGTCCGATACAACCTCGGCACCGGCATTCTTTTTGAACGCGTCATTAGGCAGACGGATCGCTCCCAGCAGCTCGGCACGCTGGGCAAGATAGCGGCGCACGGTGGAATCCTTGGCATCCATGGTATAGCGGGAGGTCACAAAAGCTACCACACCGCCGGGACGCACCTGATCCAGTGCTTTGGCGAAAAAGTAATTATGAATGTTGAAATTCAGCTTGTTGTAGGCTTTGTCATTGACCTGATACTGACCAAAAGGCACATTGCCGATGGCAAGGTCAAAGAAGTCCCGCCTGTCAGTGGTCTCAAAGCCGCCTACTGTGATGTCCGCCTTGGGATAGAGCTGCTTTGCGATACGCCCGGAAACCGGGTCAAGCTCCACACCGTACAAACGGCTGTTTCGCATTTCCTCCGGCAGCATACCGAAGAAATTGCCCACACCCATAGATGGCTCCAAAATATTTCCGGTCTCAAAGCCCATGCGCCCCACCGCTTCATAGATTGCCTGGATAACCGTAGGGCTGGTGTAATGGGCATTGAGGGTGGAGCTTCTGGCGGCGGCATATTCCTCCGGGGTCAGCAGCTCTTTCAGCTGGGCATACTCGGAAACCCATGCCGGTTTTTCCGGGTCAAAGGCATCTGAAAGACCGCCCCAGCCCACATAACGGGAAAGAATCTCCTGTTGTTCGGGGCTTGCCTGCTGTCCGGCAGATTCCAGCTCTTTCAGCAAACGAATGGCATTAACATTTGCCTGGAACTTGGCTTTTGGACCGCCTTCACCCAAATGCTCATCGGTAATGCGGAAGTTCTGTGCATTGCGGCGCAGGTTAGCCTTGTATTCCTCATAGGAGGCTTCCTCGGCAGTTTTGGCATTGGGGAAGGTCTGCCACTGGCCGTTGACCTGAATGGAAACCGGGTGTTCATCCAGAACTTCCTCAAAGGTTTTCTCCGGCTCTGTTACAGGGGCTGGCGGCTCCGGCTCCTCAATATGCAACCGTTCCACCACCACATCATAAGGTAGATGGTTCTTATCGCCCGGATAGACGGCCACGGTCTCGGAATGAAAGGCCGGGGATTCAGCAGACGGTTGGGGCTGTTCTTGTCCAAAGCCATCCAGCTGACGGGCATACATCCCGCGCAGCAAAGGCGCAACCTCATCCCAGCGGAAATACAGCACAGCCAGACGCTTTTCCTCTGCATCCATGACTTCCAGCTCCATGCCCTGTGTCGTGGTACGGTAATCGGCAATATCGCCGGTCTCCAGATTCAGGGTCTCGATCTCACGGGGATAGTTTCTACTCAGCCAGTAGGCGATCTCGCTGTTGCTCCTGCCGGATTGCAGTAGCGTGGAAAGCTGCTGTTTATCTGCTTCATCCATCAGTCCATGGGACAATACATCCCGCAAGTCTTGATCTGCCTTGTCCGGGTCAATGGGAAGAAACTCGGTATAGTAAGCATTGCGGCGGTCTGCCCGAAGCAGCTGCTCGAACTGTTCTTTGCGCTCTGCCCGATAGATGGGATATACCATGCCGGTAGGCAGAAGCTGCACGGTGTCATCCCGCAGCTCGGTGATCTGATAGGCGTCATCCTCGATATACACGGTATCGCCCACGGCATAAACCGGGGCGGCAGGATCATAGGAGGTTCTTCGCGGAGTCGGGCGGCGAACTGCATCATATTCCTCATCGGAAATGGAAACCTCGAAAGTCTGTTCTGTCTCGGCAGCTGCGATCTGCTCGGCATCCGACATCACCTGTTGGATAAACGGATCATTGTCCAGTTTTTCCGGGTCTGTCACCTGTCCGTTGACGATTCCTCTTTCTTCCAGAGCTTCCCGGATGGCGATAGGGTCGATATTGTCAAAACGATCCTGTTCTTCTTCGGTATAGAACCGGTCCTCCTGAATCAGCTGGGCAAGCCTGCGCTGTACCTTCGGCCAGGGCAGCTGTGTTTCCTCCGGGCTTCCGGCACGGACAACGAACGGGCTGTTGCTGCCACCGTATTCCTGAGCCAGCCATGCAGCTGTATCCTTCTCTCTTGCATGGTCTTTCATATAACGGACGACAGCGTGTTTACTCTCGATATTGCCGTTCCAAACACAGAGAGCTTTGTCAATATCCTCCTGAGAAAGAGGGCGCAGAAGCTCATGGAGCTTTGGATAGGTTTCGTCGATCACTTCCCGGTGCAGGCGCTGGCGGAACTCCGGCACATCCGAATAAAGGCGGATCAGCTCCATATCCTTAGAGCCAAGAACCGCACGGCGCACAGCGGCATTGCCCTCGATGACAGCATTTTCACGGTCGGAATGACCGCAGGCATTTCGATATGCCACATCCTCAGATATGGCGGCAGTCACCACAGGCTTATACTGCTCAAACTGCTCCCGAAGGGTAGGCTTTGGCGTTTCTTCCTCCACCTCCGGCTGCTGGGCTTGGATGGCATCTTCTTCGGCCAATTCCTTTTCAGCCTGGATTTTGTCATACTGCGCCTGTTCCTGTTCGGTAAGATAGCGGCCTTTCTGGACAAGTAAGGTAATGCGCTTGGCAACCTTTTCCCAGTTCAAGTGAACATCCGGGCAGTCCTGCTTTTTATAGTGCAGTCCTTTCCCATCGTGATCTTCGCCGCTGTGTGTTGCGCCGGACAGGGCATGAGAGCGTCCGCCAATGCCATACTCGTCTTTAAGGAATCTCACTTTTTCCTTATCCGTATGGTTTTCCATGAAGAACGCATAGATACGGCCTTTTCCTCCGGCAAAACTGCTGCCGCCGGTCATGGCGGTGTCGATCTCATCCTCTGTAATGAAATGCTGGACGGTTGGCACTTGGGAAAGGTCCGAAGAAAAAGTCCTGCGGGGCAGGTCAAGGTCTTTCAGGTTCTCCCAGATTTCCCTTGGCCTATGGTAATGAAAGCGCAACAGGTCACGGTCCTGCTGATAGGCAGTCCAGAAGGCGGCGTATTCTTCCTTGAGTGTCTGGCGGAAAGCCGGGTCATTCAACTGCTCCGTCAGGCGGTGGGTCTCCTCCGGGAACCCATTGCCTTTGATCTCTGACAGGCAGGACAAATATCCGGCTTCTCTGGCGTCCTCACTGAGATCGTGATATAGGTTCCAGAACTTTGTGGCAAGGAGGGAGCGTTCATAGCCTGCCGCTTCTGCAAGTTCCACATTGGAGGCAAACTGGCCGCTCTCCAAAAGCTCCCCGATACGCTCTGCGGCGCTCTCCCAGGAAACAACCTGAGCAGACCTGTCATAACGGACAGACTTCCCGTGGGAAAGATGGATACCATCCTCAGCATACCATGCGCTCACACTACCAAGGCCGTTGCCGCCGTGGTACAGCGTTTTCAGTATCTCGGCAATCTCAGCGGTGGTTTTCTGCTTTTCAAAGGCTGCAACCACACACTCCCTCTGGCGGTCTGTATTGCCGCCCAAACGCAGCACATGGTCAATGTCGTTTTGGGTAAAAGAAAAAGCAGAGGATGTATGCGCTACATTCTCTGCTTCATCTATGGATTGGATCTGTTCCGCTTCGGAGAGGAACAGGTTTAGGGTCAGCTGTTGATAAGCTCCGCCATCAGGATTTCCTCTGCCTGGGCTTTGCAGGTGTTCATCAGCCCCACCCACTTCATGGGATCGCTGGCTTTCAGTTCCTCGGTGGCTCCTGCTTCCTTCGCCAGCTGGGGTATCATCTGCTCCAGTCTGTTCTGGGCGGTCTCGTCGATCTCCAGAAGGTGCGGGTACAGCTTCTCGCTCAGCAACATCTGGTTGTAGAGGATGGGATGGTGTTCCTTCAGGTAGGTTTTCCTCATCCTGCCGTACTTGCCCAGAGGTTTCTCCGGCTGCTGGCTCAGCTTCAGGTCGGGAATCAGATAGTCTCCGTTCTGGATATAGGTCATGGGATTGTTCATCTTGTTTGCTCCTTTCTTGGTTGGCTTCGCGCTCTGCATTTCGGACGGTGACGCCGATCTGCCGCAGCACCTGTTGGTTGATCTGGCTGACCGCTGTTCCCAGCGCCCCGATGGTGGACGGGGTGTTGAAATCAAAGATCGCCATGAAATCTTCGTGGTCGAAGTAGCGTTCCGGCTCCAGTCCGCAGCGGGACATCAAAGCGTAAGTGATGCTGACGGTGGCGGCTGCCTTGAACTGCACTCCGATGTTATACTCATCATATTCCTCCAAAAAGGAACCGTCAACGATATAGAAGAAGTCCTGCTGATGCTCCGTCCAGTATTCCTCAGCCAGTTTTCCGGCTACCTCGGTAAGCTGTCCTGCAAGGTCATCACCGGAAACATCATAGGTGCGCTCCAGCATGGCCTGCACTGAATCCAGATGGCGCTCCTCCAGCTGCCACAGCCAGGGAGTGCGGGAATGTTCACGGGTTCCGGTGTCTGAAATGTCAAAGACATAACGCAGGCGAGGTCTGTCCCCGGAATCATCCACCAGAGCGATTCCCTTGGAACCGCGCCTTACATATCGGCCCATCTTTTCATTCCACAAATCGTACTCTGCACAGGCGGTAGCGTCCGGTCGCTGGGCGTAGATCATCAGCTGCTCATGGAACGGGTACTTGTAAAGGCGAGAAGCAGTGGTGAGAAACTCTGCCCATTCCTGCCAGCTCCCCGTGAGCTGTGTTGCCACCTTGTCCGCCATCTGTGCATATAGTTCAGCTTTGGTTGGCATGGTATTCTGTCCTCCTTTCAGTTTTGGGGTAAAAGGTGGGGTGGCAAATTGCCACCCCATCCCTGCGGTTATGGTGTTTACTGGTCAAAATCCGGGTACAGCTCCAGCTGGTCAAAGTCCTCATCGGTCATCGCACAGAGCTTCGTAAGGGCGCTGTCGGTTAGCTCCCTCAGTTCCGTTTCCTCCGGCGAAAGCTCGCCGCGCATTTCACGCAGGCTGTCGATCAGCCCGGTGCGGCTGCCGGTATTGTAAATGCACATCAGGTTCATTTCCTCAAAAGTAAAGTTTCCCATATCAAATCTCCCTTTCTGCGCTCTTTTTTTGCGCTGTCTTTTTGTGTTCTGCTTTGGGCTGGCTTTTCAGCTGCTCCATGACGGACTTTTTCTTTTCCCGTTCCTTCCGATGAATGGCGTCAGTCAAGTCCATCAGGGAAATGGGCTGACCGCTTCGGGCCTGCTGTTCCAGCTCTGCCACGGTCGGCTCTTTTGGGCCATTGTTGATGATACCGTCGATCATGCCGTAATCGTCCTCCATGGCCATTTCCGCATTTTTCAGCGGATTTTGCGGCAAGAATCCGGGGATCTGGGTAAAACCAACGCTGTCACAGTAATGACAGGATACCTTACCGTCCTGCTTGATCGCAACGATGTCGCTGACGCTCATGGAGGGACTGTGAAAGTCCACGGGTTTTTCCAGATTGAATTGCTGATAGAGTTTTTCCAGCTGCTCCGGCACAGTGCCAGACTCACTCAGCGGAGCGGTGTAGATTAGGTCATAATTGCTGCGGTCTATGGAAATGTCATGGGACTTTAACCAATCCAGATTCATAAAGCGCACATTCTGCGGATCGTCACGGCTTACCTGATAGATGGCAAAGCAATCTCTATTCTGGGAGAGAAATGCCTGTTCTCGTTCCTGCTGATGTTCCTGACGCTCCATGACCTTTTCGTGGAACTGAGGGCTTTTCTCCCATTCCTCACGGTCCACGCCAAAAAGACCGCCATGATCCATGATTTCCTGCGGGTCAAACACCATGCTCTCCGTATTGTCCTCATGCAGCACATAGACGGTCAAACCAGCGGCATCCAGTTCCAGCGCCCGTTCTCTGGTGACAGGGAGCATCCCATCATAGAAGTAGCCGTATTCCTGCATATCCGGTGTGGATACCTGCTCATCAGGCATAGGGTATTCATCCAGCGCCTGCTCTTGTGCTTCCGGCAGCTGAGAAGAAGCAGTCATCTGACTGGCCTCTGCCTGCATCTGCTGGTAGGCAGCTTCCTGCAAAGTCTCGATCATGGACAACGGTGCGTATTTTACAGAGTCTCTGTCCAGATCGTTGTCATCACAAATCTGGAGAACTGCCTTCATGCGGGAAAGCTCCGGCATATCCAGCTGACCGCCATCCAGCTCTTTCATGGACGCGGCATCGTAAATGGTGTAGTCCCAGCCGCTGTCACAAGGCTGGATATGAAGATAGGTGGCATCGTCAATTAGAAACAAAGCCTCCTGCTGGTTTGCCTCCGCATCAAGAACCGCCATTTCCGGCTCTTTTTTTGCATTGGGGTCAATTCCACGCTCTTTGCAGATTTCCTTATAGTGGCGCTCAATGTCAGAGATCAAAGTGCCGGAGGTCTTGTTGATGGTTTCCAAACTGGCTCTCAGCTCTTTCAGTTCCTTGCCCTGACTCCAGCTTGCAATATAGCCGAAGCTGTTTTCTCCGGTCTCGATGCCAAAATACTTGCAGACTGCATAGGAGATGCTTTCAGCCTCCACTTCCTCCGTGTGGCGGTCTTTCCTCTGTTCTTGCAAAAACTGGGCGAGGGTAGAAAAGCCGCCAACAAAATTCAGCCCTTCTTCCTCGGTCAGCATCAGGCGTCCATCTTCCGCCAGCTCCAACGGCTCTGTCAGCAGAACGGAACCTGCATGGTTTACAACCACTCGTTCTTCTACACAGACCTGCTCTCCGGGGTCGTAGTCAGAACCGCGCAGGTCATAGCAATAAACGTCCTCCGGCAGATTATCACGGACAATCCGCCCATTGGAGAACAGACCGGGTTTATCAAACAGCTCGATCTCCTGATATTGCTCGTCATTGGCAATCTGAATCTTTTTCTGATTGTGGAGCTTGCTGTGGGCAATCTCATGAACCGTGGCCGAAACCGTCTGCACCTCGCTCATGCCCTGGCGAATGGCAATTTTCTGATGATCGGCAGAAAAATAGCCGTCCGTATCGGCGGCCATTGCTTCAAAAGTGATCGGCACCAGCGCACTGCGGCGCAGGGCCTCCATGAATGCCTCATAATTTGGCACATTTCCGGAAAGGGAGGAAGCAAGCTCCGGCAAAGGTTTCCCATCAGTCTGGCTCACATCAAAGACCTTGACCGGGCGAAACATGGGGATCTCGATTTCTTTTTCCTCTGTGATGATCTTTCCGTCTTTATCCAAAATCGGAGCCTTGGTATCCGGGTCCAGTTTCTGCTCCTCGATTTTCTTCTTGTACGGTGTGGGGGCGATGATGGTAATGCCATGTTCTCCCTTTTTAACATGACGCTCAAACTGGGCTTTCCACTTATTGTATCCGGCTACCAAAGTGGCGTCCGGCTTCTGCATATAGATGAGCATGGTGTTGTTTACCGAATAGCGGTGGAAGCGGGACATAACGGACAGATAGCGCATATACTTTTCACTCTCAAACAGTTCCTTGATGCCCTGCTCGATGCCGTCTGTGATTTCCCTTAGCCGCTCTCGGTTGGTGGGTTTGTTCTCAGCCATGATTTTCAATCTCCTTTCCAAGTGTGTGATTTCTGCTGTGTGTTCTGCAATCCATGCCTTTTGTTCTTCTTCACTTTCATAAAGAAAAAGATCCAGCAGGTACTCCACATAGATTTTCTTATGGATTGCTTCCACAAAGCGGGGGTGCGGTTTCTCCTCCGGTGTCCGGGGAGAATGGTCGCTCTCCCATTTTTTCAGCAGATGGTAGTAATCGGACAGTACGCGATAACACCGCTGCCGATCCTCACGAAACTGCTGTGCCTCGGTTTTCTGCCGGACATACCTCCTGCGGGGAGGGGCCTGACTGTCATAGATCAGGCCAAAGTCCTGTGCCAATTTCTCTGCCGCTTCTTTTGGGGAGAGGTCAAAGAGCTTTGCGGTAAAGTCGATCACATCGCCAGTAGCTCCGCAGCCGAAACAGTAGAAATATTCCTCGTTCAGCTTCATGCTGGGGTTCTTATCATCGTGAAAGGGACAACAGGCCATGCCATTTCGTTTGACCTCGATCCCATAAAACGCTGCCGCATCTCTGGTGCTGACCGACTGCTTGACTGCTTCAAATACATTCTCTGCCATGTGCCTTTAACTGCTGGACTTTCTCACAGGGGGCTGGTATCCGGCAGCTTTCGCACGCTCACTGGCGGCTTTGCGGCGTTCTGCGCTATATGGCTCCCGGACTGATACACACCGCTTTGGGACGGTAAAGTTATGGGCGTCCTTTCGGGTGATCTGGTCGGGGTGCTTTTTTGCCAGCAGTTCCAGCTTCTCCATCAGACGGGGATCGTGGGTGTAGACCTCAGCCATTGGTTCTGCCTGGTTATAAAGGAGAATGGTTTCCCGTTCCACTAAAGAGAGCTTCATCGGCTGCCTCCTTTCCGCTGATCAAATTCCAGCTTGAAGTTGGCGTACTGTCCATCGTCCTCCAAAACCACAGTGGCATCGTAGGTCTTGCCGGTTTTCTCCGAATATAGCCCCGTCACACGGACACGGCCATCGTTAAGCAGTGCAGACACCACAGCCTTGGTCGGCTGTTTTTTCTTGGCAGCCCACCATTTGTTATTTTTCCAGATTGCAAATTTGCAAGAATCATTCTGACAGAAGAAGCCTTTTTGCAGTTCTGCAACTTCACCGCCGCAGCGAGGGCATTTGCCCACCACCTCACGGGGCGGAGTGAACAGGTACTCAGTTCCTTTGATGACCTGATAAGTTCCCACCAGATCTTTCAGCATGGTGCTGATCCCGTCTAGAAACTCCTCCGGGGCAAGCTGCCCGCGCTCGATCTCTCCCAGGCGGTACTCCCACTCGGCAGTCAGAAGCGGCGATTGCAGCTGTTCCGGCAAGACTGTGATCAGGGAGACTGCATCGTGGGAAGGGAGAAGCTGCACCGTTTTCCTGTTCTTTTTTCGTTCCAGAAAACCGGCAGATACCAGCTTTTCCAAAATACCGGCACGAGTGGCCGGTGTTCCCAGACCTTTTCGCTCGGCATCCTCCGGCATATCCTCTTTTCCGGCAGTCTCCATCGCGGACAACAGGGTGTCCTCCGTAAAGTGCTGGGGCGGACTGCTTTTGCCTTCTTTGACGATTGCCGCAGAAACCGAAAGGGTCTGTCCTTCAGTCAGCTCTGGCACGGCTTTCTCTGCACCCTCTTTTTTCGGCTCTGCATCCTTCGTTTTGGCACGGTAAGCGTCCTCCAGTGCTTTCCATCCGGGGTGCCTCACCGTTTTTTCTTTGGTGGTAAATTCCCCACCGGCACACGCTGCAATCACAACGGTTTCCGAATAGATATGGGGCTGGGCCACGGCGCACAGCAGACGCAGGGCCACCAGCTCCAGCACTGCTTTTTCTCCCGCAGGAAGGGCAGAAAGGTCTGCATCCTTGAGATTTCGGGTGGGAATTACTGCGTGGTGGTCGGTTACTTTCTTATCGTTGATGACCGTCTGCGGATCACAGGTAATGGCGATCCCTTTGCGAAACGGCATAGCATTGGCAACCAGATTCACCAGCACCGGCAGGCTGTCTGCCATATCACCGGTCAGATAGCGGCTGTCAGTACGGGGATAGGTGCAGAGCTTCTTTTCATACAGGCTTTGCAGATAGTCCAGGGTCTGCTGGGCTGTAAATCCAAGCAGGCGATTGGCATCTCTTTGCAGAGTAGTCAGATCATAGAGGGCAGGCGGCTTTTCAGACTTTTCCTTGCACTCCACCTTTTTGATTGTGACAGCTGCATCCTGGCAAGCTTCTTTCAGCTGCTCTGCGCTTGCTCGGTCACTTATGCGCTCCCCGGATACGGTAAGACCGGGCAGCTCCAGCGCCACGGTATAAAAAGGAACCGGCTTAAATGTGTCGATTTCAGCTTCTCGCTGGACAATGAGTGCCAGCGTTGGGGACATCACGCGCCCGATGTTGAGGGTGCGGTGGTACAGCACGGAAAAAAGCCTTGTGGCATTGATCCCTACCAGCCAGTCGGCCTTGGCACGGCAGAGAGCAGCTTTCCGAAGTCCATCATAATCTACACCTGGACGCAGGTTTGCAAAGCCCTCCCTTATGGCGGAGTCCTCCATTGAAGAAATCCAGAGCCTTTTCATCGGCTTTTGGCAGCCTGCCAGCTCATAGACGCTGCGGAAGATCAGCTCGCCCTCGCGTCCGGCATCGCAGGCATTTACCACTTCGGTCACATCTGGGGCGTTCATCAGCTTTTTGAGAATATCAAACTGCTTTTTCTTATCCTTTCCCACCACCATCTGCCAATGCTCCGGCAGGATAGGCAGGTCATCATATCGCCACTTGGCATACTTGGGATCATAACTGTCTGCATCCGCAAGACCAGCCAGATGGCCCACGCACCAGCTGACACGCCAGCCGTTACCCTCCAGATACCCATCCTTACGAGCAGTTGCACCGATTACCGCAGCCAGACTTTGTGCAACCGATGGTTTTTCAGCGATTACCAGTTTATATCTCATCATCTTCAGCCTCCCATTCATTCTGCCAATTATCAGACAGTTTTTTTGCAATGCTGTGTTCTGAGGCAAGTGTAATGTCATAGCCAAAGCGATAATCATATCGGTACAACCTGCCAATCAAATCATTGATTATGATATTGCAGGCCATAATCACACGCTCTTTATCCACCTGCATCAGTTGATAGCGTTGATAATTGTTGTAATATTCTCGATGTCTGTGGGTTCTGCTGACCGTATCTTCCATCAGACAATCTATGGCATCTTTTTCACCATCTTCTTTGCTGCCCTGTGTATAAGACAACAGTTCCTTAACCATGGGAAAACTTTGTTCATCTACCGTTGCTTCTTCGCTCAAAAAACCGATATAAGCTTTTAGTAACAGGCTAACTGCTGTTTTTTCAGCTTCAGATAAAGCGTTCATGGTCTCCGCTGCATCAGGCAACAGTTCCTTTTCCACAAATTCATCTATCTCACCAGAATAAAGCATTCGGATTGAGTCCACACATAAAGAGCGCTTTTGGGGTGCGGTCTCAATTTCAAAATCATAAAGATCCAAGTCATCGTCCTTCTTTGACTTTTTTTGAACTTTGCTGATAGCAGTGAAAAGAATGTCTCCTCCAAAGTAAATTCCGAAGGCGACCAGATCAAAAATAATCAGAAAGTGTAATAACCAGTTCCATGTGTTCATTGTGAGGTCCTCCTTTCTTTGACCATGTGCTGATTTTGGGTGTGGATTTACAGTAAGAGAGTGAGTAGAGCAGCAGAGGACAGGAATTTCTCCCTGTCCTCTGTCCCTTATCCCGCAATGATTTGAAATACGCTACGCTCAAATGGTTCAATCTGCTCTATCGCGTTCCTCATTAGGGTCAGAACCCTCAAAACCATCCTCAAGGACTTCCTCATCTTCGGTTTCCCATTCCTCGGAATCTTCCTCACCATAATCATAATCGTCCAGACTGTCATTGCCCTTGGTCTTAGGCTTATTCTTAACGAGCTTCAAGTAGGCAAATACGCCACCGCCGCCCAGCAGAGCCAGCAGAAGGATCAGCGCAGCCGGGTTCAGTCCGGCAGGCTTCTCTTTTTCCGGCTCCGGTGTTTCTGCCGGAGGTTCCGGTGCTTTTCCCGTACATTTACTCTTATCAGTTACACAGACCGGACAGGCCGTATTAACTGCCCCTGCTTCACATTTCTTCGTGCAGCTGCACACAGCAGGCGGCTCCTCTTTGGGTTTTCCATCTTCCATCAGCGCCATCAGGTCCGCTTCATCCACCTGGTTCAGAAAGTGAACAGCAGTCTTTTTATCCTCGTTGGCCCTGTCGATCAGGATATAAAAATAGTTGCCCGCCTTGGTGGTAACGGTAATGAGCTGTTTATTGCCCCCGAAATCATCCACCAGAGCGGCGTTGCCCTCCGGGGTCAGCGGAGGTGCTTTTTCCGTTTCTTCCACCACCACATTGCTGTCATTGGTGGTATCCTCTGCCGGGGGCGGCGCTGCGCCCTGGGCAAAAGCGGGAACGGTAAAGCCCGATGCCAGCACCAGCGTCAGGCAAAGGGCGGAAAGTGTTCGGAGCAATCGTTTATTCCTCATAGCTGTTTTCCTCCTGTTCGTTGTTGTCATCAGCAAAACTGCCGGGAACTGTGCCTCCGGACAGCATGGCGCTCAGCTGAGCCGGGGTCATACGCAGTGCGCGCACCATCTGGACGATCTCCAGATTTTCTGCCTCGGTTTTCTGTACCTCCAGCGCCTTGAGCTTTTCCTGATACTCTGCGATCTTCTCGCGGACCTTAGCAATCTCCTGGTCAATGCGTTCAATTTTGTTCTTTGCCATCGTCTATCACTCCTTCTAAAAAATCTCTGTTACCAGTTCATCAGGCCGTAGCCCTTGATACTCTGATAATTCAGGTCATAACTTTTGATCTTGCAGGCATCGCCGGAATTTCCCTCCACGGTATAAACACGGCTGCCATCGGTGCCGACAACAATTCCCACATGGTCTGCGGAACCATCCAGATCCCAATCGAAGAAAATGGCATCACCGGGGGCGATGTTTTCATATCCTCGTGCGCCCCACTGTCCATGAGACTGGAACCACGGAACACCCTGAGACTGACAACCAGCAAAGCGTGGTTCCGTTCGACCGGATTGACCATAGCACCATGATACAAAGCAGGCACACCATTCCACACGGGAGTCAAAGCCGTACCAGCTCCAATAAGGTTGTCCTCCCACATTGCCCACCTGACTTTTCGCCAGTTCCACCAGCTGCGGATTGCCGGGGCGGGTGCCATTGATAAATTCAACACCAGTCAAATCTTCAGAAACACCTGTATCGGGAGAACCGCCACCAAATAACAGCGGCTTATTGCCCATAGTCTGTCGGTAGACCTGGTACATCTCCATCTGCTCCGGAGTCAGTAGTTCTGGCGCAAGAGAGGCAATGGAACGGCTTGTTAAAGTTACATGGAGAATACGATATTCATATTCATGCTCATCACCATCTTCGTCAGTGTAAGTGCGAATCTGAATTTCTTCTCTCAGCGTAAGCTGATACTGTGCATCAAACACACGATCCAGCTCTGCCTGTGCGCTGTGGCGTGTATAGCCTTGCAAGACAGCAGAGAGAACTGCCGCCAGCTCATGGGGGTCATGGCCAATCATATCCAGGTTATAGCGATACTCGTCATACCCTGGGTGGCTGCTTTCGATGTTGTCGATTTTCTCCTGCAACCGAGCTTCTCTGTCTGCATAATCTGCCTCCACCGCCAGCATTTCCGGGTCATCCGATGGATAGGTAGTGCCGGAAATTACAGAACCAATACTCTGTGCCATCATAGAGCAGGAGGACATGGTATTCATCAGCATACAGGCGATGAGGAAAAAAACCCCTGCCATCAGGAAGCCCTTCTTGTGGCGCATGACGAATGCCCCTGCCTGCTGTGCCTTTTCTTTTACCGTCCTTGCGGCTTTTCCGGTTTTGGACGCAGCCTGGGCGGTATTTCCGGCAGTCTGACCGGTGCGCTTGGCGACGGCATACTGCTTTTTGATACTCTGTTTTTGCTGCCAGCGGGAGAGAGGGTTGCTGGTAAACTGAGGATTTTCCCGTAGGGACTTCTGGTACAGGGCATTTACATTTGCCTTTTCCAGCTTCTGCTCGGCCTGGGCTGCTTTGCGGTACGGCTTCAGCTTGTGGCTGCGATAGCCCTCCCGCACCAGATAAGCGCTGGTCTCCACCGCCTCCTCGGACTTGTGGGCGCTTTCCACGCCCACATTGTCCTGTTCTGTTTCCCGGATCTCTTTGTGAAACTTGCCCGCGACCAGATGGACGGGAGCTTCCTTAACCCCTTGAGAAAGTTTGGAAGGTGGTTTTTTCTTGTCCTCAAAGGTCAGCTTCGAGGTCTTTTTCCCGGTGTCCGGGTCAATGACCGTCTGTCTGACTTTTTTCTTTGGAATATTGGCCTGCGCCTTATCTGCTCTGGCCGTAGCTTTCTCCGTTTTGCGGATCGGCTTTTCCAGTGCAGGGTCAGCCCGTTCCTCATCAGTAAAGCGCAGGCGCGGCTCTTTATTCAAACCAATCACCCATTAGGATGGCATCCATCATGTGGTGCAGCTCCACATAGAGGGCCAAACCTTCCGGATCATATAGCGGATGCACGGTGAGATACGCATGGACTTGCGCCAGAATCTCAGAGAGCATTGTGATAGGTCTGCACCCTACAATGGTTGCTGCACCAGGGGCACACATCATATTCGCCCAAATCGAAAAGAGACGGGCAAGACCAATTTCGCCATCCTCATTCAAGGTTTTGAGTTCTTTGTCAGCGGTACGACACTCAACAACAGCGGAGGCCATTACCGGAAGCAACATGAATTCGTGAGCCTCCAATGCCTCACGGAAAAAAATCATGGTATCAAGTTCGCAAATATTCTGTTTCATAGTTATTCATCCTCCTTTTTCAGTTCCTGGGGTTTGGTGGTCATAATGCGGTAAAGCTCAGTATTCTTCGGGAAGTGGTCAACGAAGGGCAGGATGGTGGAGCCATAGAACAGCAGGCCCTCGCCCTCACCGGAGTGGGTCACATAGCTAAGCTGGTGCGTGGAAATGCCCAGCTGCTTGGCGAGAATCTGACGGTCTCCGCCTGCCTGGTTGAGCATATACACGAAGTCGGAGTTTTCAAAGATGTTCTCCACCTCGCGGCTGCTCAAAAGGTCTTTGACATTCTGGGTGATACCTGTCGGAATACCGCCCCATTTGCGGAATCGCTTCCAGATTTCCACCGTATAAGCGGCGGTCTGCTCCTCCTTCAAAAGCAGGTGCATCTCGTCGATGTAATAACGGGTGGACTTGTGGGCAGCGCGGTTAATGGTAACGCGGTTCCACACCTGATCCTGGACCACCAACATACCGATTTTCTTGAGTTGCTTGCCCAGCTCCTTAATGTCATAGCAGACAATGCGGTTGTTGATGTCCACATTGCTCTGGTGATTGAACACATTGAGGGAGCCGGTTACATAGATTTCAAGGGCCGTGGCGATATACTGGGCTTCCTTTTCCTCCTGTGAACGGAGCAGGTTATATAGGTCCTCCAGTATGGGCATATTCTCCGGGCGCGGGTCATTGAGGTAGGTCTGATAGACCAGACGCACACAACGGTCGATGATGGTTTTCTGCACCGGCTGCAATCCGTCCTTACCGCCCACGATCAGCTCACACAAGCTGAGGATAAAGTCAGACTTGAGGGACAGCGGGCTTTCATCATCCGAATAGTCCAGGTTCAGATCCATCGGATTGATGTAGTTGGTTGAGGTAGGCGAGATCTTGATGACCTGCCCATGCAGACGATCCACCAGAGGTGCGTACTCCGCTTCCGGGTCACAGATGATGACATCATCATTGGTAAGCAAAAAGCAGTTGGCAATCTCACGCTTGGCGCTGAAAGACTTACCGGAACCCGGCGTACCCAAAATCAAGCCGTTGGGGTTTTTCAGCAGCTTTCTATCCACCATGATGAGGTTGTTGGACAGGGCATTGATGCCGTAGTACAGGGCTTCCTTGCCGTTCTGGAATAATTCCTGTGTGGTGAATGGTACAAAGATAGCCGTAGAACTGGTGGTCAGCCCTCGCTGAATCTCGATCTGATTGAGTCCCAGGGGCAGACAGCTCATCAGCCCTTCTTCCTGCTGGAAGTCCAGTCTGGTCAGCTGGCAGTTATACTTCTGGGCAATAGAGCCTGCCTGAAAGATGTTGTTTCCAAGCTGACGGGGGGTGTCCGCTGTGTTCAGCACCAAAAAGGAGACCAGGAACATTCTCTCGTTTCGGCTCTGCAAATCCTGCAACAGCTTTTTCGCTTCGCTGCCGTAGGTGGCAAGGTCAGAAGGAATGATGTCCATGTCGTATCCGGCGCGGACTGCTTTTTTCTGTTCCTCAATCTTACTGCGGTCCAGATCGGTAATCTTACGCTTTACCGTTTTGATGGCTTTCACCTGATCCACCGACTGAATGTGCATACTCACAATGAGCGAGCTTTCCATATCCAGAAAATCAGCCAGCAGACGGTCATTCAGCTCTGGGGCTAAAATCTGCAAAAAAGAAACAGCCCCGTATTTCTTGCCCATACGGAACTGCTTGCCGGTGCGGAACTCAAAGGAGCTTGGTGCAATAAAATCTTTCGTGGACAGGCCGGAAGGAGCCAGCCAGTCCCATTCAAACTGAAACGGGAGCTGTTCATCCATGTGGAATACCGCATGAAGCTGGGAAAGCCTTTCCTTACCGTCCAATGTTCTGGCGGCTACACCAAGACGCTTGAAGTTATTGAGTATATCGGTCTCAATACGCTCCAGACGGGGCTTGGCGGCTTTGATGCTGTCAGCGTTGATACCAAAGGTCAGGTATTTGGTCTTGATGAGACCGTTGTTGCCTCTGACCAGCTGATTTTGCAGCATCGTGGTATATTCCTCACGGATACTGTCAAAGGCATCCCCCTGGGGCGGAATGGAAATGGAGTTGGCAAAGGTCTCCTCCGATGCCGCAAGGTTCAAAAAAGACAGCTGGAAGTGAATCGAGCTGTCGAAATAATTGAGGAAATCACACCAGCCCTCAAAGATCGCGGTCTTATCTTCATTTTGGGAGAGCTGATAGTTGATGTCCTGAAACTGAATGGTCTTTGTGTAGTGGCTGTCCGATACGCGGCAGATCCCGTCCGGCCACATTCGTTCATAGGGGATACTGTCCTGTGCCGATTTTCCTTTTTTGTCCGTGCGGTTGGCGCGGGCAATGGCCGCTTCGATCTGCTTCTTATCGGCGCGGGACAGCTTTTTCTTTGTCTTTACCGGATGCACGGTCTTTTCTTCCGGTTTTCCCAGCAGACGGCGCAGCCAGCTTTTCATTGCGGTGAACAATGTCATACACCTCCTTATCGAGCATTTCCTGCCGCTTTAATACGGCATAAAAGTTATTGGTCTGGTAGGGACGCTGCTTGGGACGGATCACAGCTACTTTGAGGATGTTGCCCACGATCTTTTCCAGGGGCTGTCCATGCTTTTCATACATTGCCAGCAGGAAGAAGGGCATCATGACCAGCATCATACACATGGCAGCCATGCTGTTTCCCGCAGGCTCACGGAGCCACAAGAACAGCGGTACACCTACAAGCGCCCCGGCGGTAAAGCAGACCAGCTGCCTTCGTGTCAGATTGAACATGACCTTGGTTTCGACTTTGGTTAAATCTTTGGGTACGGGTACATAAGCCATATTATCCACCTCCTTTATGGGAATGAAATAGAGCTGTCCACTTCATTTCCCCACACATCCCAACCGGGTGTGGATTGACGAGCAAACAGTTCTATGCGCGGGAGATCACCCATCAATGAGACAATGCGTTCTCTGGCTTCCTGCGGTTTTTTTGAATGTTCTTCAATGTGAGAGACAATGACCTGATGAACAGCTGCGTTTATACGCTTGGGATGTCCTTTCGTTGCGAGGATACAAAGTTCCACATTGGAGCGCGTCCAATATCCCATTCCCCAGAACAAGCTATCTGCCTTTCGATTTTGCTTTACCCAAACAAAGCCGACGGTTTTATAGGTAAATCCCCATGCCTTCAGAACTGAGAGACCTTCCAGTAAACATGGAATCGTGACCCATAAAAACAAGGCACAGTCTTTATCCGCCAAGTTGCCTACTGGCAGCGCACAAATATCCTCGATACTCATGGTCGGATAGTGACTTTCTGCACTGCGTCCCAATCCTTTCTTGGAATATACTTTGTAGTTCCATGGCGGGTCTGCGTAAATGATTTGATATTTTTTCATACAGAACCCTCCTTTAGTGCGCCTGAAAGACTGATTTTGCGAGACTGCCGGTTTTGAACAGCGTAAAGCACAGCAGTACGGTGTAGCCCACGCAGCTCCAGATTGCCATGATGATGTCATCTTCCAGAGCGATGTTCTGCACCAGCACAGCATAAATTGCCACGCAGACGATAATGAGAAACGCCTGAAAGCCCAGCGCCAGCAGGGATCGGAGGTAATTCTGTCCCATACCGCCCCATTCTTTACCCATCATTGCAGCCATTGGAACGGGAGCCACCGAAGTCACAAGGTAGATTTCGATCATACGGCCATAAATAACGATAAAGATACAGATATATAACGCCCACATAGTAATGCCAATAAAGAGGGATTGGAACCACAGTCCGAACAGCGGTCCCAGATCCATTTCCATCAGCCTCGGTTCCAGATCGGTCATAACTGAGGAAATGTCAATGGACGCATCCGAATTGATAACCCCTGCCGCCTGCGCCACTACGCTCTGCGCCATATCAAAGACGCCCATCACGATATTCCATGTATTTGTGACAATGAGGATGGCAGCGGCTGATTTGAACACCCACTTGAAAATCATCCAGGTGTCCACATCATGCAGGTTGTTCTTGTCTGCGATCATCTGGATCAGGTCTACGGTCATCACGATAGCCAGGATCACGCCTGCAATCGGCACCATGATGGAGTTGGACAGATTCTCAATCATGCTGAAAATACTGCCATTCCATCCCTGTGGGGTCTGGCCTACCTGTACGGATATATCCGCGACCTGCTGGTTTACACTGTCAAACATCCCCGAAAGGTTGCTCATAATGCCGCCCACCAGCATTTCTTTCAGCCAATTTGTCAGGGCTTCAAGTAAGAAATCCATACGGTGTCAACCTCCTTTCCGCCGCCCCCGCAAAACTGCGGGAGCGGCAAGGATTTCATACGGAGACGCTTAGACAGAGAAAAGCCCGGAGAGCAGAGGTACAAGGACCATGCCTACCACGGCTACACCAGCACCGGCCATGAGCTGCTTCATGCCCTGGCTCTTGGCGCCGGGGTTGTCGTTGCCGTAACCTTCCAGCAGGTTGATAACGCCCCAGATACCGAGACCGGCACCGAGCGCGATAACGAGGGTCTGAAGAACGGTGATTGCCTGTTCAAAAAATGCCATATAGTTTGTTAGCCGGAATCTGATTAAAAAATAGGTTTGTCATGTTTCATAGGCATACAAAAGCCGGAACAATCTGCCGCCCGGTTTCCGGGGGCATGATTCCGGCTGTCCTCCTTTTTCATTATTTTTTCTCGCGATTGTCCGCTTTGTACGCCAATGGCCCATAGAGGGCAGATGCGGCGAATAGATAAGATCACTCCCTTCTAAAGCGGAACGAAATTAAGCGCCCTTTGTGTCTACTTCATATACATCGCAGACCTCATTGGGCTTGAGTTTCAGCCTTGCGGACAAGAATGCTTCAATATCAAAAGCGTTCTTGTCATCCGCGTCGGCAGTGTACTTGAAATTGGGGTGCTTGGTGATGTCGTACTTATCCGAAAGGAAAGGACGCACACCGCGCAGCTGGAGGATACACTTGCCGCCATCCATAACAGCAAGCTCATCCTGGCTCATCAGCTCTTTCCCCAATTTTTGATAGTTGAGTGAATGGGATGTTTCCCTCCCACGGCTCTCTCCGGTGTTGTAGGTGTCGATGGTTTCCTTACCCAGCACGGCGGCCAGCTCCTTGAGAGTGGTCGGCTCCTTACCGCCCAGAAAGATGGAAGTATCCATGTTTCCGATAATGGTATCTGCGTTATCCTTATAAATCGCCTTGAGCTGACTCTGCGCCTGCAACACCAGACAGGCGGAGATCTCACGGCTTCGGATGGTGGCCACCAGCTTTTCCAACTTGGGTATCTGGCCAATGTTGGCGCACTCGTCGATCAGACAGCGCACATGAACCGGCAGTCTGCCGTCGTACACATCGTCGGCCTTTTCGCAGAGCAGGTTAAACAGCTGGGTATAACACATGGATATAAGGAAATTAAAGCTGTCATCAGTGTCACTCATGATGAGGAACAGGGCAGTTTTCCTGTCTCCCAGAGTATCCAGCTCCAGCTCATCATAAGCCGTGACCTCACGCAACTCTGCAATGTCGAACACGGCAAGGCGAGCGCCGCAGGAAATCAAAATCGACTTGGCTGTTTTTCCGGCGGCCAGCTTATATTTCTTATACTGGCGCACCGCAAAGTGGTTTGGCTTCTCGGCTTCCAGTGCATCAAACATCAGGTCTACGGGGTTTTTGAACTCCTCGTCATCCTCACGGACTTCCATGGCGTTGATGAACTCAATGAGGGTGGAGAAGTTTTGTTCCTCCACCGGAGCCTCATAATGGATATAGCCAATAAGCGCGCAGTACAACAAGGTTTCTGCTTTTACCCAGAAATCGTCTCCGGCCTTGCCTTCGCCTTTGGTATTGGCGATCAGCGTTGTTACCAGCTTCAAGATGTCCTTTTCGCTATGGATATAGGCGAAAGGGTTATAGTGCATGGACTTCTTGAAGTTAATGGTATTTAGGACCTTGATTCGGTACGGCTCATAAATGACCTTGCCGTGCTTATCCTTCATAGGCTTTCCGTCTTTCCCCAGCTTGGGTGCGCCCCTTTGGAGCATTTTTCCGCACTCCACCAAAATGGTTCCCTTCGGGTCTGTGACCACATAGGAACTGTGCATCTGCATCAGATTCGGTTTGAGCCAGAAGCGGGTCTTACCGGAACCGGAGCCGCCAATCACCAGCACATTTTTGTTTCTGGCGGTCTTTGGGTCCTTGGGGCGGCTGTTCATTGTCAGGCTCTCCGTTTTCGTCAGAATCACATTGTTCTGGAATACCGGGTCGATGTAGGGTGTAATGTCCTCATGGGTTCCCCACCGGGCGGAACCGTATTCCATGCCGTGCCTGTACTTCTTGGCGTTCTTGCTTTTCAGGTACACAGCCAGCCGCAGGCCGCCGCAGCAGCACAGGCCCACCAGCAGGTCCAGCGGGTGCAGGCTGGGCCACCAGCTGGCCAGCGCCACCGGCAGCGTGGAGAAGAACGAGAGCATTTTTGCCGAAGCGTCCGCACCCACGGCCATCCGCCACGCTTCACCGAAGTTGGTGGAGAAAAGCCCCATCAGGATATACGGCAGATTCAGCAAAATGAGCTTTTTGATGTTCAGCTGCTTTTTCATCGTTCCAGCTCCTTCCGCTTGTTCCGGTCCACGACGACGTGTTTTACCAGTTCTTTGAACTGGCTCAGCTTTGCCAGCACGGACGGGCGCTCGGATTTCTCCGCCTTTCTGACCTTTTTCCCGGTGTACTCGGTAAAAGCAGCGGTCAGGGCATCCGCGTCCCGACCCTTGAAAAAGATCAGGTACTTGGGTGGGGAGCTGCTGCGGTCCTTCTTCACCGCATAGTCCACGCCGTATTTCCGGGCGATCTTCTCAAACTCCTTGATGGAGGGGTCGGTGATCTCGATGTTGGAAACCCCTTGGTTTTGACCAATCAGCTGTTTCACCGTCTGCTTGCCCTGGGGCTTCACAGGCGCGTCACGGCTTCTCTGCTTTTGCAGCTTCTTTTCCTTGCGGTGGGCAAGGTACTTGCTGATGGCGGCTTTGAGCAGCCTGCCGGTGAACTTTGTTCCGCTGACAACCAGCGTTAAAGTCCTGTTTTCCACTTCTTCCTGCATTTTCATCGCCTCCTTTCCACAAAATGTGCAGGGGTGGTGCATTTATTTCTAAGGCGGGACCACCAGCCGCCGGAGAAGGTATTTCTTCATCGAACCGCCCTCAACGAATTTGCTCAGAACGGTCATAGAGCAAATCTCCATTTCTGACCTTTGCATGACTGAGAATCTTGATCTGTCCCTTTGCCTGACTGTCCAGAGCTTTTTCATAGCCCTTATCTGACAAAAACAGGCGGGTTCGTTCACCTTTCCAGCCCACCGGGGAGTCATGCGTCAGCACATCAAAAATAATCATGTGCCGGGTGTTCTCAGCAAATCGCTGGAGATCCATGTAGTCATGGCCGTGATAGTTCTGCGCTCCAGCTTTCTGGCGCATTTCTTCCATCAGCTGACCGATTGTTTTGCCTTCTGGCATAAAACTCACTTCCTTTCCCACTCTCATACAACCATCAAAATCATGTCTCTCAGCTGAGCAAAGTAGAGTTTGCCTTGCGGGGTTATCAGCGTATAGGAGCCGATATGCCCGTGATTGCAGTAGTCTTTGACACAAAACAGTCCTTCATTGGCTGGCTTTGCATAGGGCAGTACATTACCGGATGCGGTGCGGTACACAAAACGCTTTTCCAGAAGGAAACGGACAAACCGACGCTCCGGGACAAGCAACTCTTTGGCGGTGGTGCGGAGGTTGGTACTGTGATTGAGGTCGATGAACAAATCATAAAAGGCTGCCTTACTCTCCAGCAGGGCATTTTCCTCTCGTAGCGACGCATTTTCTTCCCGCTCAGCAAGCAGCTCGGAGCAGAGCTTTATCAGAGCTTCCGGAGAAGTGGCTATCTCCCACAACTTCTCTTTTGTGAGATAGGCTCCGTGCTTGCGAATGGCAGGTAGAACTTCATCAAACACCCATTGTTCAAACCGTTCCGCTGACGGCAGTTTACTATGGGCGATCAGACGATATAGATCACCTTCGGGGATAAAGAGCATTTCGACCATTTGTACCGCGGGGCTTCCATCTGCCTTTTTCCCAGTCTGGACCCCTATGGAACATTTCGTTCCACCCCTGGTATGGTCGCGGACGGCTTTGCGTGGATTGGTATATCCCAGCGCTGTTGCCACATCTGTACCGCAAAATAATACTTTGCCATTCTGTTCCAAAGTGCGAATGCTTCCGAACTCTGGACTATTGAAAATTTCAATCTGATTCATGCTGTGCCTCCTTTGGTGTAATACAAAAGCGGCTGATTACCAGCCGCCTGCGTGCATATCGTGATTTACCAGTGAAGTGTAGTGGTTATTCATGGTGGTAGGAGCGTTGAACAGCACTGCAAGCAGGTACTGCTTGATGTTGTGTACCTGGGTGGTGTTCTTTTGCAGACAGTCCATGACAAACTCGATGTGAGAGCTGTCCAGCTTCAAAAAGCGGGAGCGTACAATTTCATGAGGAAAGTCCGCACCAGAGATCCGGGTGGTCTTTCGTTTGGCACAGACCGTTTCTACCAACAGCTCTACGATCTCATTCAGGTCATCCAGGTAGAGAGGATAACGCTGCTTCAGACAATCATACTCGATATTCTCCAAAATCAATTCCCGATAATTTTCTATCTCTGTGACAGACATCGCATCCCTTCCTTTCCGTTCCGGCGGTATTACCGCCGCTGTTTCCCGGAAGGGAATGGAATCGGTATTTGATCCATGAGTATTTTGTTTTTGGGTATTTGATTTCTTAGTATTTAATTGTGTTGGATTTTCCGGTAACGGATTTACCGCTGACGGGTTTACCGTTATCGGGTTTTCCGACAACGGCTTATCCAACATCGGTTCTCCCTCGATGGGACGCTCAAAAATGGTATACTCATTGGCTGCGAATTTACCAGAAGCATCAGTTGTCTGTCTGCGCCGAATGTATCCGGCTGTTTCAAGCTCATTGACAGCAGAGCGGATTGCATCTTTGCTTTCTCGATTGATATAGCTGAGTCCTGACAGCGTATAATCCCAGTCATCAGGCAGAGATAACATTTGCGACAAGAGACCCTTTGCCTTCAAAGAAAGTCGTTTGTCTTTTAGATGAAAATTGCTCATAACCGTGTAATCGCCAGTGCGTTCTACACGAAAAACAGCCATTTACTTCACTCCTTTCATTTCTCAGGTATGAAAAAAGCCGCAATTCATAAAAGAATTGTGGCAGCGGTTAGGGTCTGTCTGTATCTTTTTTCTTGCGTCGGTAGGGGCGTTTTGGCATTGGTGGTTTATCAAACAGATCCCTTTCCTGAGAAAATGGTAAGGTTTGAAAAACACGGTCAATCTCGGTGGATTCCATATCACGCTGTGAGCGGCAATCTTCTTGAATAGCTTCTCGGATTTCTCTTACAGTACACATATTCATTCCTTTCCTTTCGTTGTATCGGTTATGAACGACGGTGTTTTTTAGGCTTGAAGTCGAGGATATGCCCCTCAATAACATGGGCATATCTCTTAATTTTGATTTCTCGACGCTGCTGGCTTTGCAGAGCTGACTGATACCCGTCCTCTGTGAGAAAAAGCCTCATTTCGTCACCAGGTTCTCCATAAGCAGTAGGGCGCAAGACAGTAAACTCAATCATCCAGAAAGTGCTGTCCCAAAATCGCTCCACTGCAAGAATGTTGTGGCCTTTCAGTTCCCTTGCTGCAATATCTTTCATAGGCTCTCCCTTCATCGTTCCTGATCTCGTTGGCGTTTTTTCTGCCATTGTTCCAGCAGTTTAATAATGGTTTCCTGCATTTTGGCCGGTGTATAGCTTTTGGGGAAATACTTTCGTAAGGTATCGCTGCTCAAGGTCACTTTATCCAGATCACCCTTTTTTTCCTCTGACATGATGGCAAGCATCACATCTTCTGACAATTTCCCTTCCTGGCTGAACTTTTTCATTCGCTGAGCCTGAGAGAGAGAAGGGGTAGCCTGCTCATAGTCCATTGTTTCCACCAGCATTTGCTGTTCGTCCGGTTTCAAAAAAGAGAGTTCATAGGCTGGGTTAAATGCGATTTTCTTTTCATCCACCATATCCAAAAGCTCTGGAATCAGTTCAGTCAAACGAACATATCGCATTACCTGGATACCGCTTCGTTCACCGGCTTCTTTTGCCACCTGGTCTCTGGCGCTCAACTTCTGTTCAACTTGAACAGAAGTCAGGTCTGTTCTTGCTCCTTGATGTTTAATGGCTTCCAGCTTCATTTTGTAGGCAAAAGCCCTTTCACTGGGGAGCAGATTTTCTCGCTGCAAATTGCTGTCAACCATAATAATTGTGGCAGCATCGTCATCCAAGTCGCGCACAATGACAGGCATGGTTTCTTTTCCGGCCAATTCGCTGGCTCTGCGGCGTCTGTGACCGGCTACCAGCTCATAACCGCCATCAGGCAGTGGTCTGGCAATCGCAGGAACCAACACACCATACTTTTTGATGCTGTCTGCGGTTTCTATCATTGCATCATCATCCTTGACCTTGAAGGGGTGATCCTTGAACGGATGCAGTTCAGATAGGGGAATTTCCTGAATTTTTTCCAGTTGCTCGTCTTGCCGACTTTCTTCTGTAGAAAACAGGTCATCTACTGAGGCCAGCTCTATTTTTTTCGCGCTGCTTTTCAAGTTTCAATACCTCCTTCGTCAGATTTTTGTAGCCCTCAGCCACTTTGCCATTAGGATCATGGGCATAAATGCTTTTTCCTTCAGCACTGATTTCTTTAGCCCTGACAGAATGAGGAATTTCTGATGTAAACACCTTGATCTTACTGCCATAGGTTTCGCGCAGAAGAGCGGAGATTTCTTTGGCAAAATTGGTTCGGCTGTCTACCATCGTCAGCAGAATCCCATCAATTTGCAGCTTGGGATTGATTTGTCTGCGAACCTTATTGATAGTTTGCAAAAGCTGCTCCAAACCTTTAGCTGGAAGATACTCTGCCTGGACGGGGATTATAACCCTATTAGCGGCAGCCAGTGCATTGACCGTAAGCATACCCAGGGAGGGCTGGCAATCAATAAGGATATGGGAGTATTGCCCCTTCAGCGTGTCCAGATATTGTCGCAGAATGGTTTCTCGGCTCATAGCGTTTACCAGAGATACCTCCATACCAGATAGCTGGATGTCCGCAGGCATCAGGTCTACGCCCTCAGGGTGGTGCAGGATACCCTCGCCGGGACGAATTGGTTCATCCATCAAAATACGGCCCATAGCGTCTGACAGTGTAAAGGGCAGCTTATCAGGCTGAGGATTGCCCAAGCTGATGGTCAGGCTTCCCTGTGGGTCTCCGTCAATCAGAAGGACTTTCTTCCCGGACTGCGCCAGACCAATTCCAAGATTGGCACAAGTGGTTGTTTTGCCGACACCACCTTTTTGGTTGGCTATGGCAATAATCTGTGTATTCATGATTTCACCTCATTTCTTTCTAAGTTTAGATATGAAAAAAAGTGCCTGCTTTACCTTTCCTGAGAAAGATAAAACAGGCACTTTCACTGGCTCAATACCTCTTGTAATGAACCTCTATGTATGGTAAACTATGTCCACGATACCATGAATATAATTAAGTCTCGACGGGAATTGAACTTTTGGCTAACGCCAAATTTCGCGCCTTTGCAAACAGAGTGCAAACAATAGGGGGCTAAAATCCTTTGTTTTTGCTTGATTTTGCTTGTACAAGGTTTATAGAGAACATGGAGAAAAGCCTTGATATAACTGCATTTTCTTTATCCCTGTTGATAGGGAATATATGCACTGGGTCCATCTCCTAAGCGGAACGTAGTTGGTTCGAGTCCAATCGGGGACGCCATATGAAAGGGTTTTAGGCACATTGACAGCAAAATGTTGATGTGCTTTTTTTATTTCTAAGCTGTCCTTACTTTTGTATTTACTATCGATGTATCTATTTTATCTATGTTTCAAATTATAGTCTGATTACCATTCCTTATGTAAATAATCATAAGTATTTAACATCAAATTTCAATTTATCTCACCATAAGTGAAAGAGCATTTTAGACCTCTTATACTTGTGAAAACAGAAAAGAAGCGTGAATAGGATAGTAGCAGGATCCATGTCATATTACTCTTTTTCTTCATGCAAAGGAAACGTGTTTACAGATGATCCCTTTTTTATATAGAATACAATCTTTAGATTTATTTCAATTCCCACCTAATTCTATTCCTGCATCTTTAAAGGCCGAAGCACATAGTGAATTATCATATCCGTACACTACCTTTTCAATCTTCTGTGTTTTTATAAACCACCGACAGCGGAAAATGAAGCGATGGATTCCTGTGAGATATCTCCTTCCAGTACAATCAGTAGATAATTGCCAATCATATTGGCAACCCTTACTTTTTTCCCACGGATTTCCATACTCTTCTTTTCATAAATCTCTACTGTTTCATCAATCTTATCCCAATTATATTCTCCGATTACGATATTTCCATATTGTGTTGCCGCTGTCATATTCGTGCCGGATACATCAAACGGTTTTCCAACTGAGGTTATGGCGCCAGTATGGCGCAATGCACTCTCCAGTTCTCGGATAGAAAAGCCGTTTGCATAATCCCAGGACTGATTTTCTCCCGGTTCCTTGCCACCTGTTGTTCCTCCGTTGTTCGCATCCCCACTGTCATTGAATTCATCAAAATTTTCAGCAGGTGGATTTTGTGTTCCAGGAGTGTGAACCTTGGACTGATTATTCACGGCATTTGCTTCTGATGGACTGCTCTGGCTGCTACAGCCTGCGGCCAGTACGCTAACTGCAGCAAATGTAAGTGCTAATTTCTTTGTTATATTCATTTTCATTACCTCCGTTTATATATTTAGTTTCTTTCTGATAAAATCTTACGCGGTTCAAAACGTACAATCGATAGAATTGCCAATATGCTTGTAATACTGCCTGCCCCCAGCATTGCCAAACACAGAACCATAGCGGTATGCCACTCCATCTGAATGGATATGTTCGACAGCTTCTCTGCACCTACGTACTGATTTAACAGCAGCTGATGTCCAAGGTTAGGTCCAAGTATTGCTGCAATTCCCAATCCCAGCAACAGACAGCTTCCGCAGATCATCAATGTCTCCCAGAGCAGAATCTGTATCACCTGTCCTCTGCTCATTCCCATTGCACGCAGAACTCCAACTTCATATTTACGTTCCCGAATGGAGAAGGCAGTTATCAAAAGCAGAAACAGTGTTCCTGCCGCAAGGATGCCGTAAACAAACAATGATGCAGTTCGCTGTAATGATTCTGCAGGTGCTATTGCTTCCTCATAACCTTTCCTATCCATTTTTGCTTCATAGCCTGCTGGCAATCCCTTTTCCTTGATTTCCTTTTGAAAGAGCTTCAGATCAGAGGGCTGGTTTAGATAAAAAACACTCTCGATTTCTCCCTGCTTTTTAAACGCGTCACTGTTGATAAAGGACGAAAAGCTGGTATAAATCTCATTCGCCGGATCCAGTAAAGGTGCTGGAGCTGTTTTATTACCAAGTGACAGATCTTCATAGATACCACTAACGATATATTCAGAAGCTGAGCCATCAATTTTCCTCTGTAGCTGAAACCGGCTTCCAATTGTGAGGCGATTCAGCTCGGCCAATTCCTTACTGATAACCACTTCATTTCCTTGTTTGAACATCCTGCCTTTGATAATCACCTTTGTCTTTTGTTTAAAATCCTTATCCGCAGTCGTAGATGCCTTTATATAGAACTTAGGCTGGCTGGCAGCTTCCTTCTCTTCTTTCAATGCGTCCAGTGTAGAAGAATACATCGCAGCTTTTGCGTTAAATGTGTAGGAATGCAGATAAGTCGATTCAGAAAAGGATAAAAGTACTGCCGGTTCTATTTTTTTAGCATGGATACTTCTTTGTAATAACACTTTTACTCCGTATTCCGCTTTATACTGTTCGACCATACGATCAGCCGATGCATATAAAATAAGTGCTGTTCCAGAGAGTGCAGTCGTAGCCAGTAAAATGACACCTAGCATGATATTACGACCCTTGTTTCTAATCAGATTTGAAAATGCATAAGCTATCAAATACATACCATCACCCTGCCTTTAATGCTCATAGAGACATCCGTTTTCCAGACGGAAGCAGGTATCTGCATAGGCACTGACTCCTTGTGAATGCGTTACGATAATGACGCAGGTTTGTAGCTCATGCGCCAGCTTTTGAAGAATTTCCATAATATCCTTTTCTGTTTCATGATCCAGATTCCCTGTTGGTTCATCAGCGATAATGATATCCGGATGATGAGAAAGAGCCCGTGCAATTCCTACTCTTTGCTGTTCTCCGCCAGATAGCTTTAAGACCTTACGATCTGCCTTTTCTTTTGAAATACCTACCGTTTCCAGCAGCGCATAAGCTCGCTGCTTCTTATTTCTTTCTTTATCTTTTGAGATGTTCATCGCCAATACGATATTGTCAATAGCGGATGCATTGGTCAGAAGATTATATCCCTGGAAAATAACACCGATGCTCTGTGCGCGATATGTATCACGATCCATCGTTTTCAAAGAATTTCCCTTATAGAGAACCTCACCTCCGGTAGCGATATCCAGACCTGAAAGCAGAGAAAGAAGCGTACTCTTCCCTGCGCCTGATTTTCCTACGATCGTATACAAAACGCCCTTTTCAAATTCTGACGTTATGTGATGCAAAACTTCTTGGGTACTATCCTCATAATGATAACTGATATCCTTCAGTGCTAATATACTCATACAAGTTCCTCCTAATTTCTTTCTGACAGAATGCGTCTTGGTTCAAAGCGCATGGCATAGTAGATACCGCCAGCACTGGATATAATTGCAAACAGGAATGCGGCAGTTCCTACTTCCAGCACAAGGATTCCTGTGATCTCTGTCTGCAGTGTTTTCGTTACGGTTCCGGAATTATCCTGAAAACCTCCAATAGCAGAATACGCTGTTGCTTCACTTGCATCCGGAAGTTTTGATGATTGCTGCTTCTGCTCCTGAAAAAGCTGTGCTGCAATTGGTCCGCTAGCCGCTTTGGCTCCTGCAAAGGATAGACTTAGAGTGATTGCTGTTAGAATACAGATTTCCATAAGCAGCCCTGCAACCAAGATGTGTTTTTTCATTCCTATAGCGCGTAGTACACCAATTTCATACATTCTTTCGCGAATCGCCAACATGGAAATTACGACAAGTACACAGCTTCCGACAACCAGCACCAGAATGAGAAATATTCCAGCCATATTCTGCAGGCTCTCAAGTGGCGCTATCAGTTTCTGATACATGGCTGTATCTGTTTTCAGTGCAAAATATGCAGGCAATCCCATTTCATGAAATTCCGTTTCCAATTCTTTTATCCTTGCAGGATCTTTGATTCGATAATTCGCAGTTATACTAATCAACGGTGTTTGTACAGCACGCAGTGTCTGTAATGATGTCATGATTTCATTTCCCCGGTTGACGAGCGGCATTTTCAAATCTTTATTTTCATAAGCTGCCACATGATCCTCATATATGCCTACCAGCTTCATGTTTACTGTTTTCGCATCTTTTCCCGGATTTGGAAAACGCAGAACGATTTCATCATGTAACTTCCAGCCATTTAATTCTGCCAGCTGCTGGGAAACGATGATTTCATTTTTATTCTCAAAAACTCTTCCTTGTACAAGCTTACGGATACCATTTTTAAATTCATCATTGATTTCTTTCTGATCGGTGGCAAACAGCATATTGGTAGATGGCTTGCTGGTCTGTACCCCGGAAAGGGATTCCCTGTCAAATCCGGAAACATCACTGCTCGATTCATCCAATGCCTTTGCATTTTCCAAAGAGACAGGAGCACTGCCAATGAATTTTACACTTTTCAACAGCTTTGACGTTGCATATTTTTCCAGATCCTTCCATGACGGTTCTGTATAGCTCTGTGTCTGTTGCAGCTTTTCATTATCGCGATACAGAATAACAAAAGCAGAAAATTGCTTCTTATAGGAGCGGATCTGATCACCAGCAGCGTGATAGATCATAATCGCTGTCGTAGAACTGAACAGAACCAGTAGCAGCATTCCACCCAGAATTACATTTCTTCCTTTATTTCTGCCAAGATTGGCAATTGCATGTTTTATAAGATACATCTCATCAGCTCCTCACAAGGCAAGGATATCATATGCAATGTTACATGAATGTTACATGTAAGAAAAAAACACCCATTATCGAAAAAAACGATATTGGGTGCTTAAACCTTATAATACAACGGAAGGCACAGGGTGAAGGTGCTGCCTTCCATTCGTTTACTGACACAGGTGATCCTGCCCTCACATAGTTTACATACATGCATGACCAAGCTCAGTCCGATGCCATAACCATCCTTATTCAATTCATTGATACGATAATTCTGTTGGAAGATTTTCTCCTGCTGATCCTCTGCGATCCCTATGCCATGATCCTGAACATGGATGAGAACCGTGTCAGCGTCTTTCTCAATCAGAACATGAACAGGCTTTTCTTCACCATATTTTATAGCGTTGTCTATCAGATTATGCAGGGCTGAGCTGATCCATCGCGGCTTGGCGCATACATATAGAGTATCCTCATCAAAATCAAATTGAAGCTGTGGATAATGCGGTATGTATCTATCCACAACCTCTGCACACAGCATAATGATATCAACCGCCTGCAGCTGGTTTTCCTCTCTATTTTCACTCAAGGTTACCAGATCATCTATCCCCATGGTTAATTCTTCAATGTTTTTCAAACAGGCTTCCTCATGGTGCAGCTCCAAGTTGGCTCGCAACAGGGAAAGCGCATTTTTCTGTTCATGTGATAAATAGGTATGTAGACGTTTATAATCTGCGATATGATGTTCAAATTCCTCTTTGATACTGGAAAAAGCTTTCGCAAGTACAGGATCGTCACTCGCAAAATCATGCATTTCCTGTATTGAATGCAATTGTGCGGCAATTCGCAGATTCTCTTTCTGCTGTATTTTTTTTAGAATGATCCAGAGGATGAATGAGGATGTGATCAGAAATGCGCAAAAGAAAACAGCAATCACAGCAATTCGCTTCATCAGTTCTTCTCGATAGAAATCAGAATACTTCTGTAGATCTTGTAGTCGCTTCGTGTCAGTCTCCTGATTAGGGTTCCCTATCACTTCCTCGTTGGATGCAGGATCCTTTTCCATAAGATTGCTGTCCATGTATGCCTGTACCCTGTCATTATTGCTATAGGATGCAAAAGACAGAATACCACCAACAAATATTCCAGTAACCAGTAATGCATATACAAGCAGTACTGTGGTGATTTTCATGTTTATTTTAGACATAGCGTGTAGCCCTTTCCGCGTATTGTCACCAGGATATCGGATGATGCAGACTGCTTTAATTTTTTCCGCAGTCTGGTAAGCTGTACCCGAAGAGCAGAAGAAAACGGATCAAAGCTCTCATCATACACATGCTCCGCAAGCTCTTCACTGGAAACAATTTCCGGATACCGTATAGCCAGATATTCCAGAATATCAAATTCCTTCGCAAGCAGCGCAACGGGCTGCGAGTGAAGAGTCACTGTTCTTGCTCTGCTATCAATACACAATCCTTCGATATTGATCACAGAATGATGGCGGCCATAAAATCGGCGAATGACTGCCTGTACTCGCGCTCGCAGTTCTTCCAGCTGGAATGGCTTTACAAGATAATCATCTGCTCCGTAATCCAGACCTGACACCCGGTCTTTAAGCTCATCCCTTGCGGTTATAATGATGATCGGTACCGCGATATCATTTTCTCTTAGAAAGCGCAGGATATCAATGCCATCCTTATCCGGCAGATTCAAATCGAGCAGGATGGCATCGTACTTATTTACAAACGCTTTTTCTTCTCCACTGTTCCCATTATTAGCAACATCAACATAAAACCCGATTGCCTCCAGTGCCTCTTTCATTTTGACAGCCAGCTCCACAAAGTCTTCTATAATCAATAGCTTCATTCTTATGATTCTCCTTTACATGTAGAATTCATATAACCTCTATTCTCAATGATAGCGTAGTTTATAAAAAAAAGGAAGACCGTTTCATTTTTGCTTGTTGCTTTTCTCTTTCTCAATTCTTCAGTTTTGTTCTTTCTTTTCCTAATGAAAAGAGTTTACCGATGCTTGTACACTTACATTATTATCTTTTATTTCGTTTGATTACTGACATTGATGCTCCCTTCACTTTCTCTCTTTTCCTTTTGGCATAAAAATACTGCTTATCGTTAAACTTTTCATTAAACAATATATACCATTTCTAGCTTTCATCACACATGCATTATAATTTTCATATGATATCTATATAAAAAGCAAGAACCATATCATGATGTTCCTGCTTTTATTTATTCCAATAAATCAGTTATTTTCTTGCTTTTGCTCTTTTGCCAATACAAGCAAAACCAACTAGCAAAGAAGTAATACATAACAATAACAATGCGGATGAACTTGTAGTATCTCCCGTATTTGGTGATACACTGTCTATGCTTTCATTTTCCTTCATTGTGGTATCTGTATCTTTTTTATTTTGGTTTTTGATCTGCTCCTTATCGTTATTTTCAATAGTTTTCTTATCTGTGATCACAACTATATAATCAGAAGCGTGAGAGAAACTTAAAGAAACATTTCCATTCTCATCAATTCTTCCTGCATTCTGAAAAACGAGTTTTCCATCACTATCATAATAATAAAGATTTCCATATTTTCCTTTGTATTCAGAGCCTATGTTGAATGACAAATCAGCTTTAAAACCAAAATCACCATTATGCGTTAAAGATAATTGTTTTACGGGATTGTTTCCAGCCAACGCCTGTGCTGTTTTACTTGGCACTGCATTTGAATCAAACGTGACTTCCAGATTGATATCCTTCAGATTATCGGCAACGATATCCTTTCCATTGATAGACCAGGTATAGCCGTTCATGTGCAAATTTATTGTGACATCTTTTCCTTTCACTTCAGATAGGATATCAACTGGGACAATCAATGCATCTCCCATTGCTACATCAATTCTATCTCCCTTTTTTGCAGATTTAATATCCTGCACAACACTTTCTATCACTTTATCCGAAAGCTTGGAAGAAGGTTTTTCCGGAGTAGACGGTGTTACAGGTTGCTCAGGCTTTATTGTTTCTCCAGTTCCATCTTGTTTGTCATAGCCTCTAAAGGTCATATCATTTTTAATAACTAGGTTATCACCCTCCGGTTTTACATCAATCCACTTAATTGCTTTGAAGCCAGATAAATCTGGAACGGTTATTCTCTCATTATGTTCAGCAACAATAGCTTTTCTATATGCTACTTCTGAATCCAGTATGCCTCCCCCTGCTGCTCTACCTGCATAATAATTATCGTAATTTTTAAACCGGCTGTCAATTAAGAACCGTACGAGATGATTCTCATAATTCGCACGCATATATACACAATTATAATTCTCTAACTTTTTATCATATGACTCATCATATGTACTAATATTCCATTCCTTAAAGCGAAGCCCTTTGTAAGATACAGGTGCCGCCATTTTCTGCAATATTTTTACAAAATCCCCATATGTTGCGCCTTCATCCAACATATATAAATATTCCTTGTAGGAGTCTAAAGCCTCAGTATCAAAATAGCTTTGATCTACTTCTACAATAACCTTATTATTATATTCTGCATTTAAATAAATACTATTGTAAGGTGAAAATTTTATTTCACTATCCAGTTTGTCACTCATATTTGTTGAATTGTTATTCACGCTCCAACCTTTAAAGCTTTCTCCATCATACAAACCATCAGGTGTATATTTTTTTAATTCAGAAATAAGCTGATTATAGGTCGTACCATAAGACACAATGTGCATCGTTTTATCTTCTTTTTTCAATAAATTTTTATCTGGATAAATATGATATACAGGCATAATCATCTGATCATAGACTGCATAGAATTCCATATATCTCATTGTATCTGTTATTTCTGTATTTTCGTCTATTTTCTTTCCTCTTTCATCCATCCAGCCCTTAAACTTCAATCCTTTATAGGATGTAGTAATAGTAGGAATAGTAATTCCTGCCTCTTTTAAAGTCGTCCGTCGTGCTACCTGTTTCTTTTCCCAATTGCTAAGCTGTGTATACTCGCCTTTTTCATTTAAAGCATAAAAAGAGATATTTAAATCATACACCGGATTTGTGAATGTATCATTACTTTTCATTTTTATATAAAACGGATTGGAGTTAAAAGAATTAATATATTCACTGGAATCAGTCCAGTTTCCGGATACATCATGCAGCTGTATGTAGTTTAAATACCATTCGCAAGGATATAATGTATCTGGAACTTTAAACTCACCGCGATAGCTTTGTGTTTGCTCATCATAGCGCAGATCTATGTTCTGATATTTATTAGCAATATCTGAAGCTGCCGTTAACTCAATATATGCATTTTTAGACAATTCTCCATCATCAGTCGCTTTTAGTTCAAACGTCACAACATCTCCTGCTGTAACAAATTCACCTTTATGACTCATATCAAATGATGTAATCACTGGTGGTGTTGTATCTTTCTTTCCTGTTTCCCCGGCAAGATTAAACCAGTAATCTGCTAGATTTATCCCGTCATGTGTTATATCAATCAGAATATCATCCTTACCATCTGCAGTTACGGATTGCAATTCCCATTTTCCATTACTCATATTGGAATAGGCATATATTGTTCCAGTGTAAATATTTGTCTCTGTTCCACCTTCATTATTAAACAAATCATAGCTATATTCATCTTTTGTCTCTGTATTTTGAAAATTTGCATATAGATGATTAACATTATCAAACTGATTATCTGCTACTTTTATACTTATACCTGAATTATCCTCGTGATTTAACGTTCCTTTATTTTTATTAATCTCAATACTTTGAATAGCTACAGACTGCGATTGTGAATCCGTGATGGTAAAATAATATAAAGGCTGACCTTGTTCATCACTGACTGTCGCATTTTCATAATTGCCGTTCTTATCAGTAACTGTGATATTTACTATTTCTGCCTTCACATATCCACCTTGCTTTGCAGGAATTTCAATAACATAATTTTTGTCTATTCCAGCGTCACCAGAAACATTGAATGTATTCTCCGCTACTCTGTTATCAGCAGACGAGTATAAAACATTAACTGAGATGTCCTGAATTCCATCATCCTGGTCATAAGCCCAAATTTTGATTGGTAGTGCCCCTCCTGCTTTTACACTACTACCTTTACCTTCCATTTCAATTTTTTCAATAACAGGTTTTGTTACATCACTAGAATATAACTGTGGTGTTTCTTCCTTATAAGATGTTGCTGCATGTAACGTCCCCGGTATCATCAAACTCATTGCCAAAGCCATTAAAATCGCTATTCTGCCTTTGTTTGTATTTCTCCGATTTTTCTTTTTCAATTCTGATTTCCTCCTATCCGACTAAAAGCTAACATTCATTTTTATTTCACTAAAATCTTAATACTCATAATATTACAAAACCGGTCATATCTCCTCATCACCTCTCTCTTGCTTTACAAAACTATAAAGCTTTATTTTACAGTACTCCTTTTCATCTCCCTCCTTGTATCCATTATAGTCACGACATTTGTATTATTCAATAGTTAAAAATGCTTAAAAACCCTTTATTTAAGCTTTATTTTTAAATTCCACTCTATATGTTAACCTTTAAAGAATCAAACAAATAATAACGTCAAGAACACTTGAATACCAGCAATTATATCAGAGCCTAAGCAAGGAGCTCTTTTTATTTGATAAAGCAGATCTTTTGTCTTTTTAATCACTACTTCCGGTTTTACATACCCCACATTTCGTTGAGGCACTATTTGAAAACGGAAACTATTCTCGTAAATTACAAGTTGATTTTACCTTTCTTTTTTGCTTCATACATAGCCGTATCTGCCTCATAAAACAGTGATAGAAAATCATCGCAATCGGTCAATATACTTCAAAAAAACTAGAACAAAAGGTCGATTAGGATTGCCAAAAATAGAAGTTTTTCCTATAGAAAAAGCACTTCTTTCCAATTTCAGGATGAGTGCTTTTTCGTTTTTATGACAGTTTTCTCGTTTTAAATTCAATGCTCCGTAACAAGATTATTGACACTTTCTTCAAGAAACCGATTTTGAAATACAATCTTTTCCACCGGTTTTGAAAAATAGAAGCCCTGGATATTATCTGCCTGAATATCCCGTACGACCTTTAGCTCCTCCTGCTCCTCAACCCCCTCAACACAAACGCGGATACCGACACTGTGGCACAGCTGAATTACAGCATTGATAAAGCTTTGATGGAAGGAATTTTCATGTATGGAGGAAATAAACAGCCGATCGATTTTCACGATATCCGCCGGCATCTGTGACAGCATACCCAAAGAGGAATATCCGGTACCAAAATCATCTATGGCAATGCGGATTCCCATTTCCCGCAGCTGCTGGAAGGAACGCTTCAGCGCATCCATCTCCGTCACGAAGCAGCTTTCTGTCAGCTCAATGACGATATGCTCCGCAGACAAATCCGCCTGCCTCAGTGTTCTGCGTATGAAAGGCAGAAGATCCTCATTCAGCATCTGTATATAGGAAAAATTCACGTTCATCACGAACTTCGGTTGCTCCTTCACCCATTCCTTACATGTACGAACAGCCTCCTGAAATACCCATTTCCCTGCCTGATGAATCAATCCAGCAGATTCCAGAATGGGGATAAACTCATCCGGTCTGACATTACCATATTCACTGCTTGACCAGCGAAGCAAGGCCTCTGCCCCTTCCACCTTCATACTGGCAGCATTGATCAGGGGCTGATATACGAGATAGAAATCCTGCATACCGCGCAATACGCTATTCTGCAGCTGATTCGTAATGGATAAACGGCGGCGCTTGATCTGTACAAGCTCATGTGAAAACTGGGTGCACTGATTCTTTCCGCGGTATTTACTTGCCTCCAGTGCATTGTCCGCAAACTTAATCAAATCCAGATAGTTATCGCCATCCTCACAGAACATCGCAATACCGCCGGACACCGTACAGAAATAGCCGGTATTATCGATACTGTGACGCCTGTTGCAGTATGCATGTATGATTTTATATAGCTCCCGCACCTGCTTGCGTGTTGCCTGTTCATATACAATAGCAAATTCATCTCCGTCAAAGCGATACATGCGTGCCGATGCAGGAAGAAGGCGCTGCATGGTCTGTGAGAACTGACGCAGGACTGCATCTCCGAAAATATGATCGTTCAATTCATTGATATGAGAGAAATCATCGAGCCCAAGCAACAGAATACCGCCTGTTCTCCCATGCTCCAGCAGCTGTGTAACAGAATTTTCACAGGCTGTCTGGGTAAACAGTCCGGTGATGGAATCTATTTTGCCTTTATTCTCTAAATTGGTCACAATGCCGGCAAAGAAAATCGGATCTCCCTGCTCATTGCGTTTTAAAAGACCTCTGCAGATGACCCAGATATATTCATTTTTACGATTGCGAACCTGATACTCCACATTGTGCTCATCGGTTTCTCCATTCAGCATTGCCGAAATGGAATCATCAAATCGCTGGCGGTCACGCTCGTGAACCAGATTCCCCCACAACGGAATCAGTCCAGGGACAATAAGATCGGGAAGATCAAAATCCCGGAGCATGTTTTCAGAAACTAAAGCACGATCCTCCTGCATGTTCACAAGGTAAATGTAATCATCCGTACTATTGACTATGGTATCATACAACATCCATGGATCCAGCTGGAATTCAGCCAGAATCTCCTTACTGCTTTTCATAGCAACAACCCCGTTTCTAATTTCAGGCTTCTTTGAAATGGCAGAATGAATCGTTAAATAAACCTGTATTTTTAAGAAGCTCTTTCTTCCTATATCATACCACATCTGCATGAAAAAGATTGCATCATTTTCCTAAATGGATGGTTTTTCAGACCGCAATGTAGCACCAGCGAAAAATATATCACACCAGCATCACACATAATAAAATACCTACCGATTTATGTACAGCTGTTTCATAGACACAGCTCTTACAGCGGCTGCTTCTGCTTGATATTCCAGCAGTGATTCAAAGGACCACTGCCCTTTCCCAGATCAAGACCGTCACGCAGCGCTCCGCTGATATACGCCTTCGCCCGTTCTACCGCACTCGTCATATCATAGCCCATTGCCAGATTGCTGGCGATGGCACTGGATAATGTACAACCGGTTCCATGAGTATTTGGGTTATCGATTTTTTCACAGCAAAGCCAGTGAACATCTTCCTTATATACCAACAAATCATCGGCACGATTCATGGAATGCCCGCCCTTCATCAGAATATACCCGTCATAGTCCTGTGCAATTACAGCAGCGGCCCTTTGCATATCCCTGCGGTCATGTATCCGCATGCCACTCAAAACCTCTGCCTCCGGGATATTGGGGGTGATGATATCGGCAAGAGGAAGCAGCTTTGTTTTCAACAGCTCCAGCGCAGGCTCCTCCAACAGAGCGGAACCGCT
The DNA here is from genome assembly GCF_024463855.1 of Clostridium sp. DFI.1.208. NCBI lineage: Bacteria > Bacillati > Bacillota > Clostridia > Eubacteriales > Clostridiaceae > Clostridium > Clostridium sp. DFI.1.208. The sequence goes on from NZ_JANGCA010000009.1 coordinate 90,211, forward strand.
GGTGCTGACCATAACCGGATCAACGACAATACGCTCGATTGCATACTGCTTCAGCTTTTCCACAATGACAGTGATCAGCTCCGGTCGGGAAACCATGCCGATTTTTACCGCATCCGGACGGATATCCGTGAAGACGCAGTCAAACTGTTCCTCTAAAAATTGCGGTGTTACATTCATGATGGAAGTTACACCGGTTGTATTCTGCGCCACCAGTGCTGTGAGAATACTCATTCCATATACCTCATGTGCCATAAAGGTTTTTAAATCAGCCTGTGCTCCGGCTCCTCCCGTAGGATCAGTTCCGGCAATCGTTAGAACCGTTTTCATATGCATTCTCCTTTCAAATCGTCCAGCGACAATAAGGCGGCATCCGCCAGTGTACAAATTTCATCCCATTGCTCCTTGCCGGCAGCATCATACACTGCGGTAACATGAAAGCCATGCGCTTTCAATGTCCGAATGGCATGCAGGGCATCCTCTACAAACATCGTTTCCGCCTTATCCGTATGCAGCATGGCAGGCATGAGCGCAAACAGACGTCCATCCTGCTTATCATAGGGCAGCTCCTCACAGCTTGCGACAAAATCCAGATACTCCAGCAGACCGTTTCGCTTCAGGGCCTCTTCTGCGCAAATCCGCTCACATGCCGTCAGAACACCCATCCGCATACCTGCTGCGTGCAATCTTTCCAGACAGGCCTTAGCGCCCTTCTTGGCAACAACCTCCTGCTTGTAGCGTCGCCGTATGATTGTATAAACCTCTGTACGCATCTGTGCCAGAGAATCCGGTATTGCATACCTCTCCTTCAGATAACGGATAGCCTCTGTCATCGTCATCAGCTGCAATGCTTCACTGAGATTATCAGCGGCTTTGATTCCCTTTGCCTGAAGATATACCACTGCCAGATCCTCCCATACCCACATGGAGTCCATCAGCGTGCCATCCAAATCAAATATGTAACCCTTCATATGCTGAACCTCCTTCCATGAATAATGAAAAAAGGGCTATGCCATGTATGCATAACCCGCGTTTTATGTGCAGTCCCTACGTTGGCATTATCCAAATCAGGTAATCGGTCGAAGTTCACAACTTCCTCTCAGCCTGTCTACAAGCTCCCTTATTTCCATGCACATCATATCATTTCCACATAGCTTCGTCAACAAGCATTCGTATCTTGTGACAAAGCTTTTTATGGATGCATGCTGGCTGGAAGTATATAAGCAGCGGACTGCATGATGAAATCCGGAAGCAGGACTTTTGTGAATGGCTTGCATTATCATATGTTTCCCCACACTTTTCGCATGGACATGAAAGTTTTAACGAAAGCGTTTATTTCTATAACAATCTTACTTTCTTTCACGCGATCACGCTTCATCTTTTTCTTAGGAACAGTTACGTTTCTTCTCCAGCTGTGATACAATACATAACAGAGGTGATAACATGGATTTAGAAGCTTTTTTTCATGAGTATAAAGAAAAAAAGAATGCCTATCAGATGGCACTGAGCACAATGTATTATGATCAGGCCACGATTGCACCAAAAAACGGCATTCCCTACCGCAACCGCATGTCGGCAATTTTATCGGGAGAAGCCTTCGATCAAATGGCGAATAAGGAAAGTATTGAGAAAATTGAAGAACTGGCAAAACAGGAGAATGTAAGTGCAGAACGCAAGAAAGAGCTGCAGCTGCTGTTGCGGGAGCTGAACGATCTGCGTGTGCTTCCAAGAGAGGTATACGTGGAGTACAGCAAAACCATTGCGGACAGTGAGGCCGCATGGCATGAGGCAAAGGAACAGGACGATTACCAGCTGTTTAAGCCGCATCTGATCAACGTCATAGAAAAGCAGAAGGAGGTTCTGTCCTATGTCACAGCGAAGAAAAGCGATTATGATTTTATGCTGGACAGCTATCAGATCAATACCGATATCGCATATTATGACCGCTTCTTTGATGCGATCCGAAAGGAGCTGCTTCCGTTCCTGCAAACGCTGTTGAAGGAGGGAACGCCGATTGATGACTCCCTGCTGTTTACAGCCTTTGATACGAAGGAGCAGGCGGCCTTCATGCAGGAGCTGCTGGACTATATGCAGGTCAATGACAAGGAATGCTATATGACGACAACCGAGCATCCGTTCACGAGCTTCTTTTCCGCTCACGAAGCACGCATTACAACGCATTATCATGAACATAATCTCATGTCTGCGATTTTTTCCACCATTCATGAGTACGGGCATGCCCTGTATGGGCTGCAGGTGAAGGAAGCGTACGAAGGAACCTCTTTGTTCAGTGGCATCGGTACTGCCATGCATGAATCACAGTCACGGTTTATGGAAAACCACATTGGAAGAAACCGCGCATTCTGGGAAGTGAATTATCCAAAGCTGCAAAAGCATTTCCCTGACCAGCTTCATGCTGTTTCTCTGGATGATTTTATGAGAATGATCAATGTATCCCGGCCTTCCTTCATCCGTACGGAAGCAGATGAGCTGACCTATCCGATTCATATTCTGATTCGTTATGAGCTGGAGAAGGAAATCTTCAACGGCACAGCAGATTATGATCATCTGGATACGATGTGGAATGATAAATACGAAGAATATCTGGGTATCCGTCCAGAACATGCAAAGGATGGAATCTTACAGGATATGCACTGGGGCGGTGCACTGCTGGGCTATTTCCCTACGTATGCGCTGGGAAGTGCATTTGCGGCTCAGTTCTATCACCAGATGGAACAGGATATTGACGTGGAAGAAGCGCTGCATACCGGTGACTTTGAAAGAATCAGCGGCTGGCTGAAGGAGAATATTCATCAGTATGGTGCCTTCAAAGATGCAGATGAGCTGATGATGGAAGTATGCAAAGAGGCCTTTGATCCGAAGTATTACATCGAATATCTCAAGAACAAGTATGCACAGTTGTATCAGATTTCTGCAGATTAAACAATAAAACAGAATAGAAAGAAAACGAAAGGATACGCTCCATGCGAAGGCCTTTCGTTTTTTTTATCGGTAATCCAGCATTTTTATTTTACGCTATCCCGCTTCTACAGGAATGCATAGTTACAAATGGGTTACCCTAAATATTTTGTAAAGCGGGCATTTCTACAGTTCCTCAGCGTTTGATTCTATCACGCGCGTATACCAGTAAAAAGAATCTTTCCGTAAACGGGCATAGCTTCCATTCCCGTAATTATCCGCATCCACATATATAAAGCCATAGCGTTTCTTCATTTCACAGGTTCCCTGCGATATGATATCGATTGGTCCCCACATCGTATAGCCAATAACATCGACGCCATCTCTGATTGCCTCTTTGACCGCTAGGATATGTTTTCTTATATAATCAATTCTGTATGAATCATGAATCAATCCATCCTCACTCACAACATCATCTGCGCCTAGTCCATTCTCCGCAATAAGAATTGGCAGCTGAAACCGGTCATAAAGCTTATTTAATACGATCCTTAAGCCAACGGAATCAATGGGCCAGCGCCAGTCACTCACCTCCAGATAAGGGTTTACCTTATCTACCATGATAACACTGTTTTTGCTTTCCCCCTGCTTACTGCTATGAGTTGCAATATAGCTCATATAATAACTAAAAGCTATAAAATCAACGTTGCCCTTTCGGAATATTTCTTCATCCCCTGCTTCCATATTTATATGAATATCATGTTCATGAAAATATCTTGCCATATAGGATGGATAATACCCCCGCACAGTTACATCCAGATAAAACATATTTAATTGATTTTCCTTCAATGCCTCTAATACATCCAGAGGATGGCAGGTTTCCGGATATGGGTCAATAACAGCAATCATACTCCCTATTCTTGCATCCGTTATGATCTCTTTGCACAACTTCACAGCCATTGCACTTGCAATCAGCTGATGGTGAATCGCCTGATACTCCACCTCCAGCAGGTTGTCTGTTTTTGCTTTTTCCAATAACAAACCACCACCTACATAGGGGACAGTCGTCATTTGATTCATTTCATTGAATGGAATCCACATCTTAACCTTATTCTTATATCTTTTGAATATCGTTTCACAATACTTCAAATACAAATCTATCGTTTTCCGGCTTTCCCATCCATTTAACTTCAAGGTTATTTCAATAGGCATTTCATAATGTGAAATCGTTACGATTGGTTGGATATGATACTTCCTACATTCATCAAATACGTTGTCATAAAACAGAAGTCCTTCCTCATTTGGCTCGGTTTCAAAGCCTGTCGGGAATATCCTTGTCCATGCGATTGACATCCGATAGCAGCGAAAACCCATCTCTGAGAATAATGCAATGTCCTCTTTCCAATGATGGTAGAAATCACACCCTCTATGTTTTGGAAAATTTCCACGGAAACCATTCGCTTTATATGTCTTGATTTCATCATAGGAAGCATCCATAACAGGTGTATGCTTCGCTGCAGCATCCTTCCGAAACGGCGTCATATCCGCAGTAGAAAGTCCTTTTCCTCCTTCCTGGAATCCACCCTCTAATTGATTGGCTGCAGTAGCGCCACCCCATAAGAAATTCTTTGGAAAACTATCCTGATACTGTTTCATAATACATCCTCCTCACGTTTGTGAGCAAATTATACCTTTCTGCTTCTTCAAACACAATCATGATTCCGGATATAAAAACACAGTACTAAAAAAACACTCTGCCTCCCTTACACCTGCGAAACACTGTACCGTTTTTCCATTTATTTATCATCCATCAGTATGGGATTTCTTATCAGTTTCTTCATATCTCCTCTATTCTGTTCAAAACTGGTTAAGAAGCTTTGTCTGTTCTGATAATTTCCAAAATAGTCGGAAGCAAAGGAATAGGAATATAAAACATCCATCAGAAACAGTACAGAGATATTGAAACCAAAATCACCTATTTTGGTATTTAACCTTTCTCTTGTAGATACGTATAAGCAGCAATCCGAATACTTTGAAAGTGTATTATTGCCATACGAGGTAATAGCAATACATGAGATCTTGCGTTCTTTTAATTTTGCGGCAACCTCTAAAATGTTTTTGGTTTCACCAGAATAGGATACAAGAATAAATGCAGCCTCCTTTTGTGTAAAGCAAGCACTGTAGTATAGCTCATCGATAACATTCGATACAATGACAGTCTTTCCTATCTTTATCATTTTGTCCTTGAATATTTCACACAGTCCAATTTGTATCCCTGCACTGTATACATAGACAAGCTCTGCCTTTATAAGCGCCTGATCTGCTTTCTGCAGCATTGCATAATCCGCCAGTGATAAGATATCATCGATAGTTTCTTTAAACAAAGCAGCCAGTTTATTAGTTCTCATCTTCCCATCATCCTGTGCAAGGAAGGGAATATTGGGATCAATCTGCTGAAAATGCGAAGAAAAATATGTTAATTCTTCTAAAAAATCCTTTTTAAATGCGCGATACCCGTTATAGCCAAGTCTTTGGAAAAAACGCATTACAGTAGCTGGAGAAACATATGTATTCTCTGCAATGGAACGAACTGTTTCAGTGCTCAGATCCATCCCTTTTTCCAATATGAAGGCCGCAATAATGCTATCTATATTTGAAAAATGCTCTCCTCTTTTCAAAATCTGTATAAGCAGCATACAAACACCTCTCTTATTTCATGTTTTTCACGCATATACCAAAAAGCAAGACCTTACCATCTACCCTGATATGCCTTGCTTTCTGATCTGATTTCATTCTTCTTTCCCGTTCTTTTTCAAGAAAAGGGAACAGCAATCCTGTATCCTGCAAATCTATACAAGCTGATTATCCTTCTTCTGCTTTTCGATAATCTTCAATCAGCTGCTTGAACCAGTAATAGCTCTTTTTCGGATATCGCTTGTTGTGATCATCAAAATCCACCCGCACAAGTCCATAGCGCTTTTCATAACCGTTGACCCAGCTGTATAAATCCATCGTAGACCAGGCATAGTAGCCGCATACATTACAGCCGTCTTCCATCGCTTTAAACATATAGTCGATATATCCCTGCATCATGTCGATACGTTCATCATCCTCTACGTATCCGTCAGCATCCGGTGTTTCATAGCAGCCATGCCCGTTTTCTGTGATATACACAGGAATATCCCCATATCGTTCTTTGATTTCCATCAGAGTATTGTACATACACCTCGGATAAATTTCTCGCCCCCATAAATTCCGTTTCGTATTTGGATCGATCGCTGTTTCATACCAATCCTTGATTCGGATTCCCTCCTTTGCATTGGAGCCTGCCCCCTTATTGTTATGGAAGACCTCCGTTTTCCCTGCAGAGTAGTCCGTAATATAAAAGCGATTGTATACATTCATACCAAGGAAATCCACTTTTCCCTGTTGGAATACCAGCATATCCTCAAACCGAATATACTTGGTATCCATACCATACTCCCGCAATAAAGGTATCAGTGCACCGGGAAATTCCCCCTTGCATGCCGTATCAAGTATGATACGGTTATAGAACAGATCTGCAATCATACGAACACGTTCTTTTTCCTTTGTATCTGGTGCTACCTCCACATTACTGGAATCATGTACAATACCGATTGTCCCGTTCAGCTTGAGCGCATGATAGATTGCCACTGCCTTTGCACTGGCTACTGCTTCATGATAGACCGTTGTAAAATAGCGGTTAAAGTCATGACGGTGATTGGGAGGATAATTGCCTACCATATTACTGCAATATGCATAGTATTTCGGTTCATTGATCGTAACCCACAGCTTTACACGGTCACCAAAGGCGGTAAAGCAAACTCTTGCATATTCTGCAAACGCATCGATAATGGCCCGATTTTCCCAGCCGCCCTCCTTTGCAATGGCTTCCGGTAAATCATAATGAAACAAGGTCACATTCGGCTCTACATCCTGCTTCAGGCAATAATCTATAACCTTGTTGTAAAAATCTATACCGCCCTGATTCACGGCACCTCTTCCATTTGGAAGAATCCTTGCCCAGGAGATGGAAAAACGGTATGTATTTTGTCCGCCGGCCTTCAGCATGTCGATATCTTCCTTATAGTGGTGGTAAAAATCACAGGATACATCCCCTGTTGCACCATTGATATTCAACGGATTTCCATGAGAAAACACATCCCATTCACCTAAGCCCTTTCCATCCGCATCCCAGGCGCCTTCACATTGATATGCAGCGGTAGCACTGCCCCATAAAAATTTCTGTTTCTTTGTCGTTTTCATGATAGCCTCCATTTCTGCATCCGATCGGATGCATTCTTATACTTTTTTCGCTTCCCTTAATTTTATTTCATAAATATCCTTTTATGATAAAGCATCCTTCATACGAAGCAGCATCTCAATATCTTCCGATTCCCGTTCGTGCAGGAATCAGCTACTTATGCAAGAACGTTCCATACAAAGCACCCTATGTCGTTCGTGTAGTTCCATGATGCTTTTCTTGCCTACGCAGGATGCGTAACGGTATGCTCAAAATCGCATCCCATTACGCGCAGGGTTTTCAGCTTTCTTATCTTTACTTTATTTTCATGCATTGACAAGTGCCATTTCTTTTTTCAACAGGTATGGCCGAAGATACGCCGTTGCCATACTTGTCGGTAACACGTCTTCATGAATGTGAATCCCCAGCACCTCCTGCATATACGCTCTGCGTTTCACTATGCGTTCCCACACAGCCGGATATTCCCTTGCGATTTCCTTTCGTAAGGCTTCATCTGCCAGTAAAATTCCACTTTCACAGCTGACTCCGCCATAGCCGTTTACACTTGGAATAATATCAATCTGAAACAGCATACCGCTTTGTAATGCTTCCTTAGATTGCGGATAAATCGGCGAAGACATCCATTCCTCATCAGCACACAGGTGACCCGGATTCAGTGTCCAGCCATACGCCTTCTTTGGCAATACAGCCTCAATCGCCTCATACAAATCGTTTCCGTTTATCCCGATTTTAATGGTTTCCAGCCACACTTTTACTGCCTGAAAATAAGGAATCGCTACCGCCGTTAGATACTCCTGTTCCTTCTCCGGCAGCTGCTCAGCACATTCCACTGCATAGCCTGCACGACTCTGCAGGCCTCCCTTAAAGCCTGTAGTAATGGAAATTTTATCACCACACTGGATTTGTTTATTTCCCGGATACAGATTGGCTTTTTCAAAACGGGCTCCTGTCGCCATGATGGTAACAACACTGTGACGCTGTCCGTCCGCTGCAAGTGTTTCCGCCATTTCCATTTCCGTTTTTCCTACCTCCAGACGATCCATAGTCTTCAGTATGCAATTCCCTGCCAATGCTGCCCCATATTCATAGTGTGCAAATTCATTCGCATTGTTGGTCGTTCGTACACCGTTTTCTCCAATGAGCAGATACGCTGCATTGGTAAACTGCGCTTTCTGACAAAGCGTCTTCAATGCCTCAACAAGAAAATACGGCAAATCAAACAGCAGATGATTATCCTCTACCTGACTGGTGAAATTCTTCCATCCAATCAATCCGATTTTTTCTGCTTTTTCCAACTCGCAGGATGCCAGTATTTGCGCAACACTTTTCTCTGTCTGCATCGGCTGATTCGGCAGGGAGAAATGTGGCATATGGATGGGAACCGCTTCGATTCTGGCTTTTTCCGCCTTGTTTAAATTTTCATTTCCCAACACCATAAATGCCTTTCCATCCGCATGAAGAACAAGCAGTGCTTCCTCAAAGCGCGGCAGAAACCCGCATAGATATTCAAAATTACTGCCATGCTCCAAATCTGCGTACACGACAACGGCATCAAAGCCATCCCTCTGCATTTTTTCAAGCAGACATGCCTTACGATTCTGCATGGTTTCATCGCTCAGCATCACAGGGATAAGCCCTTCCTCCAGCATTGGTGCTTCCACTTCTTTTAACTTAATCATACAGTTCTTCCTTTCTCATACAGTTCTTTATCGTACTCACTTGCGTTGACCATTTCTACATATCATCCAGCGGATACATCGGACGCATAATCAGCTTGAACGGTATCCGCTTTGTATCCTGCAAGGTTGCCCCATCCGTTAAGGACATGATACACAGCTTCCCTTTTTCCTTCATTTCCGGATGGATATACCCCTGCTTAACAACGATGACATCATAATCATCCCAGTCAATACCGCACGCATCAATCTGGTGCTTTTCCACAAATGAATGATTATTATCCGTAACAACAATCGTTATCGGCTTCCCCTTTACCGATACGCTAACCAGACCTCCATAATCGCCTTCTTCCCCATACATATGCGTTCCTTCCTGCCGGCCCTTTGCAAGTATGGTAACATCCAGCTTTACTGCTGCTGAACAGGTATCCATATCCATACCAAGGCGCAGATGAACCTGCTCCTGCACATCATGTTGTTCCAGCAGGTGATACGCTGCGGGATCGTTGATTGCGGCAAACAAAAAGCGTTTTTTCAGATTTTCACAAGCCAGCACCTGTCGCAATATAAATGTGTTTGCCCCCATTGCCCCAGAGGTCACATTATCCCCGGAATCCGTGATAAACACCGGTTTATCCGGAAAATCAAGAGCTGTCTGCAATGCCTCCTGCGGCGATTTGGTAAGCCCTGTATAATGAAATTCATGACGCTTATCCCAGACATACTTCATCAGCCGATCTGCTGTTTCTTCTGCGTAAGCCTGAAAGGCCTGTGCACTTGGCACTACGACAATACCACAGCCTGCTTCCGGAGCATCATGACGCAAATACCCGACATGCCACGAACAGCTCAGTATCCGCTCATCCTTTTCCAGTTCATTCATAAACTGATTGATGGAACGAACCGGTTCATCCGCCGATACACTCTGTTCTCCTCCCAGAATCAACGGAAGCTTGCGGTATACAGGACGCATATTCATCCGATTTCGTATTTCCTGAACCAATGCACGGCATACAAATTGCACCGTTTCCGGAATATCGATATGCGGTGCTTCCCGAAAGCTGCGAAGTATGGTCGTGTTTTCCACATATTCCTTTGTCAGATTTCCATGCGGATCGCAAGAGATTGCTATCGGAAGATAGGGACCAATGATCCTGCGAATACAGTGCAGCAGGTGATGCTCACCGGAACCGATATCCTCTACAAAGCTAGCACCGTGCAGGTGAAGATAGATACCGTCCAAATCCTTTATATGTTCTTTTACAGCCTGTAGGATGCGCTGTTCGATATACGTAAAACAGGATTTTTTCATCACCCCACTGCATCCTGCATCCGCACAGATAACCGGAATGAGTTCGATATCCTCTGCCGCAAACACATCGCCAAGCTGCATGTGTCTTACTGCTTCCTTTCCATAAGACAACGCCACATTCTCCAAATCACATTTCATTGGTACATGGGCATTTGCCTCCAATACAAATTTAGCTGCTAAAATTTTCATCAGCTTCCTCCTCATAATATAATCCGTATCCATTCATTCCAACATTGCTTTCCATATCATCGATTGGAAACATAGGACGCATGATACGTTTAAACGGCAGTCGTGCCGTATCCTGAAGCGTTGCCCCTTCTGTCAGGGACATGACACAAAGCTTTCCCTTTGCTTTGAAATCCGGGAATATATATCCCTGCTTTACGACGATAACATCATACGCATCAACATCGATCCCCGCGCTGACAAACTGATGCAGCTCACAAACTGCCCAGCCGGTATCCGCAACCATAATATCGATAGAGGTTTGCTTCACATGAATATTGACACAGTGTCCAAAAACAGAGGTATGATCAAGCATCATAAAGCCGGTCAGCTTTCCACTGCTTTTCACAACAGCATCCAGCTCTACTGCTTGGCTCAGCGCATCGAAGCCTACGCCCAGGCGAATAGAAATTTCCTCCCCAACCTTACATTGGGATACGATCTGGTAGGCTGCTGGATCGCATATGGTCGCAAATAAAAATTTCTTTGTCGTTTTCGTACGCAGCACCTGACGCAGTATATACGTATTCCACCCGGTTGCCCCTGAAGTTACATTATCACCGGAATCCGTGATAAACACGGGCTTATCCTGAAAATCCAGTGCCATCTGCAATGCTTTGGAAGGTGAAGCAGTTAGGCCTGTATAATGAAATTCATGACGCTTTTCCCATACATAGGTAGCCAGACGATCTGCAGCATCCTGTGCATAAGGCATATCCTGCTCACGATAGGGAACAACAATGATACCGCAGCCTGCAACATCACAATCATGACGGATATACCCGACATGCCAGGAACAGCTTAAAATACGATCGTCCTGTTCCAGTTCATCCATATACCGGTTGATCGATAGCACCGGCTCATCTGCTGATACACTTTGTTCTCCGCCCAGAATCATAGGCAGCTTACGATATACCGCATGAATATTACGCCGGTTTTTCAAAAGCTCACATAGCATTTCCGCTACCTTCTCCATCGTTTCATGTGCATCCGTATGCGGGGATTCGCGATAGCTTCGCAGGATGGTAGCCGACTCTGCATATTCTTTACATAAGTTACCATGCGGATCACATACAATCGCAATCGGCAAATACGGTCCGACAAGTTTACGCAGCTCTTTTAAAATATAGTGATCTCCGGAGCCCAGCTCCTCCACCTCACTGGCACCATGCAGCATTAGGAAAATACCGTCGATTTCATGCAAATTCTTTTTTAGCGTATCGATAAAAGCATGCGCAATATAAGTAAATGCTTCTTTCTCAACAACACCGGAAGCTCCGGCATTTGCATATATACTGGGAATCAGCGTGACATCGTTTCTTTCAAAAACATCACGAATTCCCATTTTCTGAATACAATCCTCTCCAAATCCAATATCATACTGCTTTAACGTACAAGTAGTAGGGATATTTGCATTGGATTCTGTGACAAACTCACCAACGAATACCTTCATGTTCTTACCTCCGTGTTCTTCGTTCCTTTACTTATTACATTTGAAAGAAAGACTTCAACAAATACAGTTTCGTCAAAGTCTTTTCTTACATTATTCTTTCACAGTATCTGTTTTTTTAAGAATATAGCTGGTTGCCACAAAGGATACGATAATAGCAATCGCCGCTACTACAAAATATAGGATGATATTCCCCGTAGAACCATCAGCCGGCAGGAAATAGAAGAAGGATAACAGACCCGGACATCCGCCGACAACATAATTTTGAAGACCGAAGATTCCAGCAACAAGACCGGAGCAAACCGCACCGATTGCAGTACCAATCAGACATTTCGGCCGCATGATCAGGGAACCATAGAAGGCAGGCTCCGTAACACCGCACAATGCTGTGATACCAAAGGATGAAATCATACCCTTTTTCGCTTTGTCTTTTAGATGGAACGCAACTGCAAGTGCACTGCCACCAATACATAAATTGGATACAAGACCCATAACCATATTAAAGGGATCATAGCCGATTTCCGCAATGGACTGCGCCATGATCGGCGTAAATGCCTTGTCCAGCCCAAGCATAACCATATATGGATATAAGGCAGAAAGAATAGGCATTGCGATCCAGCCGGCAACACTCATGACTGCCTGAATAGCAGCACCGACGCTGTTGCTTAACACGGTACCAATCGGTCCTAAAACAATCAAGGTGATAGGAACAACGATGATCATTGTCAGAATTGGTTTTAAGAAATACACGAACATTTCCGGTATGACACGCTTCAGGAATTTATCAACGAAATACATGACAGCCACACCCAGAATGATCGGGAACACACTGCCTGCATAGGTTACGGTTGGTACACTGAGTCCAAGGAAATCAAGCCCCTTCGCATCACTGCATACAAACAGGACAGCTCCTAAAAAGCCACCCATGATCGGTTCCATACGCAATGATTTCGCAAAGGAATACCCAATCCAGATTGGGAAGAAGGAGAAGCCGGCCGTGAAGATATTCAGAAGCAGTGTCGCAGTTCCGCCATCCGCACTCATACCGAAGTAGTTTACCAGCAGGTTTTTCACTGCCAGAATCAAACCGCCGGTAATCATAGCCGGAATGATCGGCATAAAGATTGCCGCACACTTGTTTCCAAAAACATTTAAATAATACATGAAGTTCTTTTCCTGATCATCATCGGATGAATCATTTCCCATCGTCTGATGCTCGTCCGTTACCTTGAAGCCGGAAACATCCAGAAATTCATTATATGCATCATTGACTTCCGGACCGATAATAATCTGTACCTGTCCGGCTTTTTCAACAAGCCCAACAACACGGTCCACCGTTTTCAGGGCTTCCACATCAACCTTGCTTTTGCTCTTATAATGAATTCTCAATCTCGTCGCACAATGCTCAACGAATGTAATATTTTCAATTCCGCCAACATTCGTCAATACACCTTTGGCCATTTCTGTATATTTTGCCATATTTTTTTCCTCCTGTAATGAAAATAAATTTTCTAAGAGGTTTGGCCGGATCTACCGTCACCATCCAATGCTGCCTGCCATCTACCTAGTATAGATATGGTATAGCTGAGCTACCCTTCTCTATATCCCTTTCTCACTGATTTTCTATCAGAACCTGAAGCATACATACCGTCGCAGAAAGTACCATTCGTCCCCAAGCTTTACGCAACATCATACAGGTACATATCGCATATAGCGATCCCTTTTGAAACCAGTGAAACAAGAGAAAGCTGACGATGCCGTACCGGTATTTCAAAAACTCTCCGCAGGCTTTTTTGGTATGCTATTCAGGACTCCACCTTTTTCTAAACGCTGTCCTTCGTTAATTTATTCAAATGAATCAGAAAGTATAATTTTTCCTCATCATTGACAAAGTATTCATACTTCTTTTCCAGCATCTCTGCGATTTGATTCACACAGGCATATTGCTGTATGCTCTGTTCCTTCATCATCTGAAAGATTGCCTGATTTGCCGTTGAGTGATGCACACCGGCTTCCGCATTGACAATGCGCTGCACAAAGAAGCGGCAATGAATGAGGAACCGGTCAAAATCATAATTATCCTGTACATCGACATGAAAGCTTTGCAATACGATCGTACTGATGCTTTCCAGGATAGATGTAATGGTATATATTTCCATCATATTGGAGGTAAGCTCGGCATTGACGATATGCAGCGTTATAAAATTTGCTTCACTGTCGTCAATGTGAAGATGAAATGCATTGCGCAGCATTTCGATTGCATGTAAAGCGAGCTTATACTCCTCTCTGTATAATGATTTCACATTTAACAGCATCGTCATGTCGAAATCGATCCCCATGCGTATGCGCTCTATGGTATTCGCTATATGATCGGTGAGTGTTACATAAATACCGTCATTCAGTGCTTTCGTGCTGTTCTCCTTGAAATACGCAATGATTTCCTCAGAAACCAGAATATAATCGATCGGTGTATCCTGAATCATTTTTTCAAATTTATGCTTCGCTTCCCCCTTCAGCTCGAATTTCTTCTCCGCTTTATCCGCCTGAATTTCATCCCCTTTTTTCAGTCCGAATACAATGCCCTTTCCTACCAGGATGACCTCATCCCCAACCTCGTTTTTGACCATGGCAATGTTATTGTTATAAATTTTCTTGATTTGCATAAGAGCACCCGCTTACACTATCTCAAACAAAGGCTCCCCCACTTTGATTTCCCCATTTGTTTTCATTTGTTCAACCCTTTTATTTGTTACAATTATCGGTACAATAACATCCATGTTTTTATTTCTTATCAGATTCCAGTCTACGATGGTGAGCAAATCTCCCTGCTGAACATGATCTCCAACCTTTGCTTTCGTCTGAAACGGTACTCCATGCAGCTGTACGGTATCGATACCGATATGGATCAGGATATCGGTTCCCAAATCCGTCTGAATGCCGATCGCATGCTGTGTTTCATAAATCATGGTTACCGTTCCCGCTACCGGACTCATCAATTCATTCTCATCCGGTATCACCGCGATACCGTCTCCCAGCATTTTTTCCGAGAACATCTCATCGTGTACATTCTCCAGCCTGGTAGCTCTGCCGTTCACCGGACTACATAATACTTCCATTTTCTTTCCCTCCTGTTTATTATCCAAATTTCTGTTTCTCTTTGCGAATGAAGCTTTTTAAGTCAACCCTTTTTCTTTTCGCTCATCCAGCTTCTCTTGCACTTTTATAAGATAACACAAAAAAGCAAGACGTTATCATACCAAAAATTGGATTTACTGATAGGTCTTGCTTCCTAAAATCTAGTTAAGAATTACAATCCAGTCATTTCTTTATCCGCACCTACAGTATAGCATCCTGTTGAAAGCGTTGTCAATACCATATATCTGTATATTTTTCACATTTTTTTATGCTTGGAATTTATCATACCATATGCTCCCATCTCCCGTTTTCATCCATTTAAACGCATATGCAGATAAATCATCACTGTATGCAGACCACATTTTTATCGCAAAGTTATGCTGTATGGTATAGGATGCATACTTCTCACATACACTATTCCATCCGACATACAAATAGGAGGCTGCTTATGATATCATCACTGGAACAGGAATTCGCACTGCATATGCCAAACGTAGACAAGCCCTGGTTTGAGGGCTGGTATGTTCGTGTGCATACGAAAGACATCAGCTTTGCAATAATCTTCGGACTGCAAATCAGCCGCGATAAAAAAAGTGCATTCATTCAGTTTCTTGACACACATACCAACAAGAGCCGCTATGTGGAATATCCATGGAAGGCTGTAGCGATACAAAAGCATCCGTTTCTTCTCAAAATCAGAGGAAACCGTCTGACGATGACTTCCATAACGCTACGACTGCCGAATCTGCAGGCAAACCTGCTGCACAGCTCCTTAACACCGTTGCACACCTCCCGGTATGCGCCGACGATTATGGGTCCATTCTCTTATATGCCGATGGAGTGCGTGCATTCTATCATCTCCTTGCACCACACTGTCAGCGGAACACTTTGGCTAGGGAAGACCTGCATTGCAATTCATGGCAGTGGGTATATGGAGAAAGACCGCGGCACCTCGTTTCCCTCCTCCTATGTCTGGTTTCAGTCAAACAACTGTGAGGATCCAGCATCCTGCTTTTTCTTTTCTCTTGCACATATTCCATTTCTTACCGGCTCCTTTCAGGGCTGTATCTGCGTCTTGATGATTCACGGAAAACAGCTATGCTTTGCGACCTATCTGGGGTGTCGAGTCATAGAGGACAGGAAAAGCCAGCAAATCGTGCTGAAGCAATATCCTCTCGAGTTGCGTATACGCTTGTCTGGTGAAAAGGGAAGCACCCTTGCTTCTCCAAAACAGGGAGCCATGCAGGGAAGGATTCAGGAAACCTTGCAGGGAGAGGCCTTTTTGACTCTTTTATGTAGAGGCAAACTAATCAAAAGCTGGCATTTTACACAGGGAGGACTGGAACGTGCAGGCATTGCCTGCTGATGATTGGAAAATTTACAATCCATGCCTGTATTTCTTCTGTGTATAGGATAGAAAGCAAGGTGGAAGCGGCGGTATTCCTATAAAAAAAGCTGCGGTTATTGCCGGTTACCACAGCCCTTCCATATTCACGCAAATGCTTCCAACCTGCGCACCAAACGTTTGTTTTCTTCTTCCTCCATGCTGCACATACCGATGTGTACGGCAGGCTTTGTCTTCCCATGGAAGTCACTTCCGCAGGTCATATACAGCCCATTGCTCTTTGCCAGATCATAATAGAATTGCGTCTGCTGTTCACTATGATAGGAGCTGAATACCTCAAATCCGTCAATTCCAAGCTTCAGTAAATCCTGGATGCGATCCAGCTGCTCTGCGGCATTCATACCCGGATGTGCAACGATTGCCAATGCTTTTTGCTGGTGGAGCAGTTCGACAACAGCATGGACGCTTGGATAGACGATTTCCACATAGGCCGGTTTCCCCGGTGCGCATAGATCCCAATAGAAATTCACAAAAGGATTATCACTGCGCTCTCCCCCCGGATAATATGGCTGCAGAAGCGGGTTTTTCTTTTCCACATCATACTCCATAGCAGCCTCACCGATTGCCTCTCCCGTAGTGATACCGCCGGGGCTTAATTCCTGAATACGCTTTTCATCAAAGGAGATACCCAATTCCCGCACAAGCTTACGGCGTCGCTTGCTTGCTTCACGTTCCTGAGAAGCCACATGCTCCTCAATTTCATCAAATACAGGATTATGAACATCAATTCCGTATCCTAAAATATGATAGCCGACGCCCTGTGATACGGCATCTATTTCAATAGCAGGGATACAGGTGATACCATATTCCTGCTGGTGGCGAAGTGCAATCCGACTTCCTCTCACACTGTTATGATCGGCAATGGCCATCATATCCAGACCGGCAGCTTTGCACATTTTCAATAATTCTGTCGGTTCATACTGCCCGTCGTCGCTATATTTGGAATGCATATGCAAATCAAGTTTTTTCATAATGAAGTACCTCTTTCTTTCCGTATTATCTGATCAAAAAGCTCTCTCGCAGCTATTTCTCTGACGCCCAGTGAGAAATCCTCGTGAATACTGCTACGTAAGATCATCGTTGGAGGCGTCAGCACCTTCCACTCCGTCTTTACGATAGTAATGAGCCTTTTTAGCAATGCCTCATCCATTGCGTCACAATAAATCAGAAGCGCTTGCGGATCGTACATACAGGCGATGCTTTGTATAAGCAAATCCATGTTATGCAGCTGCTGCTCATCACTGATATTCTGTTCCCGCCAATTAACGCCCAGTGGCAGCTGATCAAGCTCGCCTACCATGTGGTTCGCGCCGCGATAAATATCCCCGCGGATATAGAGTGCCGAACCCGGTGGATACTTTTTTGGAAAATACAGACCCGCCGTACATTCCTGACGTATATGCTGTCGCTGACAGTAGCCGAATAAAGCCGCATTGATATCGTTTTCTATAAGCACAGGCACCTGATAGGTGCTGCGTAGTTTTGCGAATAGCTCCTGTGATTGGAGGATTGCATAATCCATAACCTTCAGCTTCCCCTGATGCTCCGTACCGGGAATACCGAAGACCATAACCGAAATTGTCGGATACTGTTTCATCCACCTTGAAATGGCATCCTCCAGCAAATTGATATTCATGTCTGCTAACTCATAAGCATCGGATGCTACCATATTTTGAAATAAGTCCTGAACCTCCAGAAATAACCGCTCTCTTCCCTCCTGAACATACATATACGCTGTTAAGGCCATTTTATAGCGGGCGTTGTACTGATACTGCAGGGCGGGTCGTCCTCCACCGGATGGAAGCATCTGCTTTTGTATTACTTCGCCGGTTTCCAAAAGCTCATGGATTAAAGAATTGACAGTCACAACGCTTAAACCACTCAGCTTTGCCAGCTGCGGTTTTGTCGCACTGCGCTGCTTGAGAAATACGTTTCGTAAAACAGATAGATTCTCCTGTTTCATCTGTATGGGATTCCAAGCCAATAGATCACCGCCTCTTTTTAAAGATTCTTTATTAAGTTATCTATATCGTACAGGAAGCTGCATAAAATGTCAACTACGTGCCGTATAAATATACGGAATTTAATTTGAATATGAAGATTCATTATTGAAAATACAAAAGCTCTTTGTATTTGATATAAATTAGTGTCTGATGCAAAAGCATGATAAAATATGCGAAGTGAAAAGATGAAATCCGCAGACTATGAAACTGCTGAAGCAGGTATCGCCTGTCCTATGGTATCTGTACAATAGTTTAAACCCGCGGCACTCGTTTAGCTCTACAGATAAAAAGAAGTTTCTTTGTGGATTGTGATTATTTCATAAACACAATCGTCTCGAAACTTCTTTTCATTATCTTATTCTCTGCTCATGGAAACACGTTTTCCACAATGTGCCAAGGCGATATAAACACAGTTCTCCAAACCGATACCATATTTTTTCTTTTTCATCTGTTCCATACCCGCTTCAGCTAATGCTTCCAGATTCACATTCTCATCCTTCGTGTATTTCAATTCAAACAGCATAGATGGCAGAGCATTGTTTTTACTGTTGAGCAAAATATCAAAACGTCCTTCTCCGCTTTCCCTGTTACTGACGATTTCATAATCGTTTCGCAGCCACATACACATACCTAAAAGCAGTGAGTGGTATGAATTTTCATTTCTTAAATCATAATAGCTGACAGACTCCAGCAGCATTTTCTGATAATTCTTCAAAAATTCATCCCAGTTCTGTGTTTTTAGTGCCTGAAACATTTTTGCCACCGTGGTTTCATCCACATTCAGAAAAAACACCGTCAGTGATTGAAATTCTCTTGCGACCTCATTATTAGGAATCCGTAAGGAGTACATGTCCTCAAGTACATCCAAAGTCTTATGTACAGTTAAGTATCCCGCATTGACAAAGAGTCCCCACAAGCTGGATGTATTTTTCAATTCATAAAAGGAAGTTTCAAAATTCACCAATGTTTCTACTGTACCGGTTTTGATAAGTTTCTCATAATCATCCTTAAAATCCTGTTCACAGCTTTGCATTGCTTCTTTAATCATTGTATTGGAACTGGTATTGATCCAGTAAGGAGCCAATACCTTCTTGCATACATAGTTCACAATTGACCATGGATTATAGACGTCGATGCCTCCAATGTTATATCCATCATACATTTCCTTTACATCAGCTGTATACTCCATCCCGTTATCAACAAGCATCTTCTTAACTTCATTCTCTGTAAATCCAAAATAGCTTGCATAATCAGCATCCTTCACTGTGCATACAAATATATTATTCAAATCACTAAAAATGTTCTCCTTCGCAACACGCTGTATCCCGGTAATCATGGCATATTCCAAATCATCGCTGGATTTCAGTGAGGTATGAAGCAAAGCAGCAAACGCCCCGCGTACATCTTCATAAAAACCTCCGGTATGAGCTTCTATAAAAGGTGTGTCATATTCGTCTATAAAAAGCATGACCCGTTTTCCATAGTATTGATGACACCTTGTCATAAGAAAACTGATGGCGCGATCAACGGTCTCCAGATTTCCATCATCCAAATTTGACAGTCCCTTCAAAATAGAATCAAATTGGGGCTTTTCAAAGATACTCAAATTTTCCAATGTAAAGGAGTATTGATCATACACCTTAAGCAGTTGTTCTTTCACGCATGCAACAATCCGTTTTTTACTATCCTTTGCATCTGCAAATGAAAGAAATATTGTCGGGTAGCTGTTCATATGTTCTGCGTACTTTGTTTTCATAATGGCAGTATCTGCAAAAATTACTTTTGAATTCTTTGTGATATCGAAGAATTCTGCAAGCATACTCATATTGAGTGTTTTACCGAATCTGCGGGGCCGTGTAACCAACGTGGCTTTTGCCATCCGCTCAAGAAATTCCTGAATTAGAAGACTTTTATCAACTACATAATAATTTTTTTCTTTCAATTCTCTGTAATTCTTGATTCCTAACGGAATTCCTTTTTTCATGATATCACTCACTTTCTCTTCTTATTATATCGCATTTCTAAGTTTATAGAAACCTGCGAATGAAGAAATATAGAATACTGATTTCGCAATGCAACATTTATCGTGATAGGTTGTTCTTTGTTCCCTATGCAAATCCATGCAAGCTGTAGCCGGTTCCCTTATGGTTCTTTCTCGATTGCAGGTAAACTTGAAATAGGGAGACTTCAATACTATTGTAGTTATCAATAGAAGTTGAAGTCTCCCTTTTACAAACACCCTAAAGCAAGAAAGAACCTCCCTTATAAATGGCTGCTTTTCCTTAGCATTTTCATTATTATCAGCTACAATTTTCTGTCCTGAATTTGTATGGCATTTTATATTATATGTTTATCATTTAAACCTATGGATGTAACAGGCTTTTTATGAATTGTGTAACAGGTGTATCCTTTGCATTTCTGAAAAACTGCTCCTGAAATTGTGGATAATCAAGAAGCTGTTTCAGCAATTCCTGATCTGTTCTCTGCAATGCTTCCAGCAATGCATACTGGGCAGGCAGCTTTGTTTCCTTCATCATACGTGCTCTGCTACGTTTTTCACCTTCTGCATAGCATTGCGGATAGCCGCTGCCGAATTCCTGTGCAAACAATTTTTCAAACACATACTGCAGATTGATTTCCGCGCCCCATCCAAAATACTGGGAAAATGGCAGAGATACCGCATTTCCGGCATTCACCTGAGTAAACAAATACGCATCCAGTGGTGTATTGACATAGCCGCAAACAACATCAGCGAACGCATTACAGGAAATCATAGCTCCTTGCCCTGTTCCACAGCCTGTCACGACAAAGTCTACAGCGTGACTGTGCAATAGAACCGCTGCAAGAATCCCTATCTGCGTAAAATTGATCTGATGAGTATCCTGCTCCGTATACATACCGTAATTGAATACCGTATGTCCTTTTTTCTCTGCTTCCTGCTTCAGAATATCAAATATCATGGCATTCTTATCTGCCTGTGAATCTTCGTTTATCAACGCTATTTTCATATAACCTCCTAAAACATCGAAATGGCAGCACCAAGGATACCAAACAGGATGATACCAGCCAGAATATAGGTTACCTTAATATCCTTTTTCAGGAAATAGAAGATCAGTCCGGTAAAGCATAGTGGTAGAAGATTAGGCATAACGCCGTTAATGGTGTCCAGAACTTTCACATCGTCGTAGGCTACCGTCAGGGGAACACTGACATTGGTTGCGACCATTCCACCGATAACCATCAATCCCAGAATACCGGCTCCCTTGAAAATTTTATCCATGATGCCGGATTCCTCTACCTTATTCAGAAAGCTGGTACCCAGCTCATACCCCTTGAACATCAGGAAATAACGGGATGCAAAATTCGGAATATTGAAGATAAGCAGATAGATGATTGGTCCCAGAATATTCCCCTTCAATGCCAGCGAGCAGCCCAGGCTTGCGGCGATCACACGCAGTGTTCCAAGAAAGATTGAATCACCGATTGCCGAAAGCGGCCCCATTAGTCCTACCTTAACAGCATTGATGGATTCGGTATCAAAATCCCTATCATTCGCATTCTGTTCTTCCATCGCCGCAGTTATCCCAAATAGCACCGTACAGATAAATGGGGTGATATTGTTAAATTCCAGATGACGAGCCAATGCTGCTTTCATTTGTTCCTCATCATCCTTATAAAGCTTGCGCAATACCGGCATAAGAGAAAATGCCCATCCCAGATTTAACTGTCTTTCATAATTAAATGATGAATTATACGCGATAGAACGAACAAACACCTGCTTTAAATCTTTTTTTGTCAGCTTCTTCTCTATAGAATTAGAATTCATTATCATCCATACCTCCCATCTCCATATTGTTTTTCTTACGATCATTCATAATAACCAGCAGAGCAATCAAAATCGCGATACATGCAATTCCAAGCACAGGAATCTGCAGATAGCTGGCAATCAGAAAGCCGATAAAGAAATATGGAGCCAGCTCCTTACTGATAATCATTTTCACTAGCATGGCAAAGCCAAGGGCAGGCAGCATACCACTTGCAGCTGACAATCCCTTCATAATGAATGCCGGTATCTGATCAAGCACTGCCTGAACTGCAGGACCTCCGACATAGAAACAAATTCCGACTACAATTGCCATCGGCACACAGTATGCCAAAGTTGACCATACATGCATGGCAGCTACCTTGGAGTCATTCCCCTGTAATGCATAGCGGTCTGCACGGTGTACAAAGAATCCTCTTACAAACGTATAAATAACCTGTTTTATCAGCAAGGCGAAGGTTGCAATCGGAAGGGAAAGTGCAACTGCCCCCTCGATACCGGAGCCTGTGGTTATTGCAAATGCCGTACCCAGGATTCCACCGGTGTAAATATCGGGTGGAAATGCTCCTCCGATTGTCAATGTCCCCATGTAGACCAGTTCCAGACTGGCCCCCACCATCAGTCCCTGCTGCACATCATTCAATGCGATACCAACCAGTACGCCGGTACAAAGCGGACGGTCATATTGTGAATATCCAAGAGCATCTCCCATATAGGCAAGAAAAGCTATCAGTGCTATCAATGCTGCTTGTATCATACTTTATTCCTCTCTTTCATTTAAAGTCGCTTAACGGGATCGCTGGGAACCATACGAAGCTCTACATCAATATTCTTATCGATCAGCTCCCGAAGCATCATTTCCTCTTCATCTGTAAAATTGATATTATGATTGGAGGGATGCGGATGTGTATGCTCTCCTGCTTTCAGACCTCCAATGTTGACGTTATGGATGCGGTCCACCTCACTGGCAAGACGATAGGCATCCGCTACATTATCCACAACAATAAACAGATTGTATTTATCTGCTTTCCCGCTGTTTAATGCCGCAATGGATTCCTCGATGCCTTTTACAATCAGCTTACAGCTGGATGGCTTGGCAAGGCGAAGCGTTGTTCTGCGCAGATCATTGGTTACACAATCATCATTCGCGATCAATATGCAGTTGACCCCGAGATACCCGGTCCAGGAAAAGGCTACCTGTCCATGCAGAAGTCTGTGATCAACACGAAGCATTTTTATCATATGTTCATCCTCCTAAAAATCGTTTTCTTCCTGCAGGTGTAAAGTATCTCCACTGCAGAATACTATATAATCACTGTTATGCTCTACGATTTTCTGAATCGTATCTGATTTTAATTCATCCGGATACAGTGCTAATTCCAGCAGCAGACTGAGATTTAATCCGGAGACCAGATAAAACGGATATGCCTCTGTAAAACGCATGAATTCGTTATTCACACTGCCTCCCAGCAAATCTGTGATAACCAGAAGCGGCTGCTTTTCATAATCATGATCAGCTACCAGCTGCTGTATGCGTGCGCTATAGTCAACGCTACGATCAATATAAGCACAAAGCGGTTCTACATGGTCCTGCTCTCCCGCAATCATTTTAAGACTATCCATAATACCTTCTGCAAATCTTCCATGACTTGCGATAATAATTTTTGTTTTCATTTAGAAATCCCCCTCTTGCGTTCCATGCAGCTTGTCTTCCTTAATATAATCATATAAATAGGATATTTCGCTCATAGATAGCTCTACGCCATAATGGCTGCATACCTTTGTGAAGCTTCTTCTTACTATCTCTATGAACTTTCTGTTTTCTTTCTCAAATTGCTGTAAACCCTCGTGATTGGTAATCGGTTCCTTTGTTACCAGACGTTCAATCATACAGCATAGATGAATATACAATCCGGCTAGCGTATTTCCATAGAAGCGGCGGTCCAGCTGCAGCTGCATTTGATTGACAGCACCCTCTACAAACTCCAGCAGCTTTTTTGCATCCAGAATTGATAAGGTATCCAATGCATTGCCAAGTGAAAAATTATGGATTAGATTTCTCGTAAATGTATCTATATCCTCTATCGTCAGATACTTATTGAGCAAGGTTCTCAGATAATCCAGCTGATTAGAGGTAATCAAATCCTCCAGTGATATAAACTGCTTCGGACAATCAATGCTGGAACAGATACCGGATACAAATAGAATATTATATTCCTTTGCAATTTCATTCATATAATCATCATTTCTAAAATCCAATAAATCGATAGAAAGCATTTCAATATCAATCGCCTTCGGCAATGAATCCGCAAATAATTCCCGCATACGATTCGCCATTTTGATTCCATTGTCCGATATGAAAATTATCAAGTCTTTTTTCTGCTTGTTTTCTACAAGTGTATAGGTACTTGTAGAATGCTCTGCCGCTTTCCTTAATAACGACTCCATATCAGCTCCCTGCAATATGGATTCTCCGATATCCAGAGCAAGTCTTGTTGATACATTGTTGATGATGCCGATGTTCTTATTGTCTATCATAGTCAGCTGTTCATCAATATGCTCCAGTGATCCCATGTCCACAAGCAAAAGGATATCATTTTTTATCGTATAACGATCGATATAGCGTTTCAGGCGATCCGCAATATCCGGCATAGAGGTATCCAAAGGCATATCAAAGGCTTCAAACAGATAGCTACCCAGCAGAGAATTTATGGCCTCGGCCATGCTGCTGGCAGTGGAATAGCCATGTGCGATAATAATGGACAGGTATTTATTCTGATGGGCATGCTCATGGTAAAAGCCAAGATGAATCATGAGTATAACTTTTTCCATATCATCAAACCCTAACTCCAGATTTGCAAGCAGTGCATAGCTCAGCTTCTCACTGATCAGATAGCCCTGAGGATACTGCTTTTCCAATAGACTCAGACATTTGCTGATATCATAGGCATGCTCCTGTTTCCATTCCTCAAGTATCCTGTTATGGGACTGCCTGCCATAAATACAAGCCGCAAACAACGGGCTGCAATGATATGGAATTGAAACGTTGTATGTTGTAAGAACGCGGTTCAAAATATTACGAATCGTATGCTCTAGTGCAAGAATCTGCTGATTTGTATATTTCTCGTTATATGCGATTGCACTGCAGTATTGTGTCAATACACCATTCAGCTCCTTGACATACGATAGCATTGAAGTCGATTCATCCTTTGGAACACGATTTAATATAGTTTCAAACAGCTCCAGCAGCTTTCTTGATTCTTCATTTCGTTTATAGGAGGAAATATCCACATACTCCACCTGTTCCTCCATATAATCCTGTTCACCTAAATCCATTAAAATGGAATCCGGGAGCTGATACATGCGAATATACAGCTGCTCAGTGGTTTCTTCCTCACTGTTTGCACGTGCACATACATCTTCCACCGTACGTTTTAATTCATCTATATTGCGTTTATAGGTTCTAGTCAGAAGTATATGAATCAGGTTTTTGCTGACAAACAGATATCTTCCCAGCTTCCATGACTGTAGCTTAAAGAAATGTATGATCAGTTCTTCCTTATCATCCTGATAGCGCTCATCCAGATTCGGCATCCGACAGATGATCGGGAAGCATTGAATCAGGTCATAATCCAGATACTTCTGATAATCCTCATCCAGTGAAAGGATGATTCTTGTACGAAGCGTGATTCGTATTCCCCCACGGATAAAGCCTCCATCCTCCAAAATACGCATGAGGAGCTGCTGATCATGCTTGCTCAGATTCTGTGCCTGTGTAAGATAGAGAATACCACCTTCGCATTGCTCCAGTAACCCTTTTTTGCCTTCTGTTCCCAACAGCTGTTCTGCCAGTTGCATCTCCTGTTCAAGGACCTTATATTTCTGCAGCAGTGCCTGTTCGGGAATAATCCCTGCATCCTGTCCATATTCAAACATCTTTTGACACATAAGCGACTTTCCACTGCCTTTTTCTCCATACAGAATCACAGGAAGACCATTTGGAGGATACTTTAATGCGGATTTCAGCTGATCAATCACAGTATGAAGAGAAGTGTCATACCCGATCATTTTCATAAAATTGCGCTTAATACATGTTTTTTTAGACAACGTATCCAGAAAATCCTCAACGCTGTAAAACATACTCTCTTTGAGTTGCACCTGAAATTGTTCCTCAATGTTTTTTCTGGAAAGGAAATACACAGGTCGTGTAGCGATTTTTACGAGAAGACCTTCCTTTACGAAGCCATTGAGATACTGACTTGCCAGAGATCGGCTGATATGAAGCTCACTGCTTAAAATATGAGCAGAAAATTCCTCGATATTCCTTAAATCCGGCTCCACTTTCTTTGAAAGAAGATGATCCAGAATTTCATTTTTTGTGCTGATTGTCATTTGCATTACTCCCTTCAATATCTGATACTGTTATCTAGATTATAAGAGAGATAAAAGCAGTGCACAACATTGTTGAAAATTTAAACACTAAAGCCTGATCTTTTCTTTATGCAAACACTTTTTTTCACTTCTCATCTGCCATATTTTTCCAAACCATCCAAAGCCTTGTTTACGATATCCGCACTGGTCAGGTGAAATTTCTCCTTCAGATATTCTCTCGTACCTACTTCACCAAATTGATCATCAACAGAAATATGCCGAAGCAGTGCAGATGTTTTCTGCTGTGCCATAATATCTGCTACCAGCTCCCCAATACCTCCATACCGGCTATGGTTCTCGATTGTGACAATAACCTTATGCGTCTGTATCACATTTTGAAGAACTGTCTCATCTACCGGCTTTATGAAGAACAGGTCAATCACACTTGTTGATATTCCTTTTTCCTCCAACTGCTTTGCACTTTCTAATGCATCATAGACACCGGCGCCAATGGCGATAAGTGCAACATCTGTACCTGTTTTTAAGATGTTAGCCTTTCCGAAGGTAAAGGAAGAGCCCTTTGCATAAATCGACGGTACTGGTTTTCTTGTACAGCGGTTATAAACAATCCCGCCATGCTGCTCATACCATTTTAGAACCCAGGAGAATGCAACACTGTCTGCCGGCGCTACAACATGAACTGACGGAATTGCACGCATAATAGCAATGTCCTCAAAGGTGGTATGTGTTGCCCCATTATACAACGACCAGTAACCAGGATCTGATGCATAAATATGAAGATCCTGCTTGGCAAATGCGGCAGAGATACATACCTGATCCGCAACTCGTCTGGATACAAAGGGCGCAAAGGAATGGACAAAGGGGCGTATACCGATGCGTGACATCGCTGCAGCAGCTGCTACCATATTTGCTTCACAGATGCCGAAATTAACGGTATGCTTTGGATACTTATCATACAGATATCCGGCGCCCGAAGACCCTGCGAGATCCGCATCACAAACCATAACCGGCCTGCCATCCAAGATCATCTGTTCCAATGTTTGCCCATATACTTTTCTAACTTCACTGATTTCATGATCCTCTGCCAGCTTCCAGCTCATGTGTTCAGCTCCTTTCCTGTAAGATTGATATAATCCTGAAGCGCCTGCTTATCTGCTTCATTAAATGTCACATGGTGTGGATTCTCCTGCTGTTCAAAATAAGGAATACCGGCACCCTTGACCGTGTTTAATAAGAGTGCGCTAGCCTGTTCCTTTCTTTTTATGCAGTTAGATATCTCCCGATCAACCGCCTCCACTGCGTTTCCATCTACTTCACACACATGGAAACCGATACTTTGAAACAATGCAGGAAAATCAAAATCACAGCTGACCTTACGTAGTAAGCCATCTACCTGCTTCTTATTACAATCAACCATAACAATACAGTTGTTTAATCGTTTATTAGCGATGAATTGCAACGCTTCAAACACCTCACCCTCATTGCATTCGCCATCCCCTACCATACAAAACACATACCCTTCTCTCTTCATTGTCTTTAACGCATAAGCAATTCCTGCTGCCTGAGAGATTCCCTGTCCAAGGGAGCCGGTTGTTACCTGAACACCGGGTGTTTTCATGCGATCCGGATGAGAAGGAAGCAAGGTACCGTTTTCATTCAAGGTGTGAACATGCTTTTGATCCAGTCTGCCTGTCAGCATCAGTACCGCATAATAAGCAGGTCCCGCATGTCCCTTGGATAAAACAAACCAGTCCTCTTCCTTCATGTAATTTCCAAACAGAACCGCCAATGCATCACTCATGGAAAGGGCACCACCGATATGACCATCACCCCGATGAAGAACCATATCGCAGGTTACCCTTCGTATTTTGTTCGCAAAAGCTTTTAACTCATACGTATTCATTCAACCTTTCCCGCCTTTCTGTAAATCGCTTTAATATCCTGTAATGACAGCTTCTTCAGTTGTCCAATACTGTCAGAGCGAAGAAGACAGTTCTGTGCCATGGTCTGTATGATTGCTTCATCGATACACACGTTCAAATCTGTTATACGGACAGGCATTCCCACTCTTTTGAAAAAGGATACAAGCGCCTGGATACCAAGCAGCCCACAGCGATCATCATTTACTTCTTCTATTCCCATGACTTGACGGGCAAAGGAAGCAAATCGTTTTGGATGATATGGCCGGACATAGGCAGCCCAGCTCCCCCATAAGGCACACAAGCCTGCTCCATGGACAACATTAAATAATCCGCTGAGCTCATGCTCCATACGATGGCAGGCCCAATCTTCTTTTCTGCCTGTCCCCAGCAAACCGTTATGGCATAAAGAGCCCGCCCACATCAGATTGGCTCTTGCCTCATAATTCTCTGGATTTTTTATGCTTTTTTCGATACTGGATATTACTACACGCATAAGACCTTCACACATGCTGTCGATCAATTCTGTGTTCTCAGTAGGAGAGAAATAACGCTCCATTGCATGCATGAGGATATCGCAGGCTCCGCTTACCATTTGATAATATGGCAATGTGAATGTCAGTGTAGGATCCAAAATGGCAAATACGGGATAGAGATGTTCATCATCACAGGCTCTTTTCAAATTCCCATCATCAATGGTAATCACCATAGAACAGCTGGACTCACTACCGGAACCGGCAATTGTTGATATTACGCCTACATCAAGCGCCCGCTTTATTTTCTCATCTCCTAACAGGATATCCTGAAGTCTTACAGATGGTGCTGCCAAGCATACCGCTACTGCCTTTGCTGTATCTATAACAGACCCGCCACCAAGCGCCAGAACCACATCCACAATATCATCCTTTACGTTTCTGACGATTTGCTCGACCTGTGACAGCTTAGGATTGGGACGTATCCCCCCCTGTACAAAGCAGGAAATGGAACAGGCCTTCAACTGCGTTGTTATTTGCTCTAATGTACCGTTTTCCTTCCAGTGTGATCCCCCGTACAATACCAACGCAGAACGATATCCACGCGTTAACAGTTGATCTTTTAATGCATGCAGACGATTCCTGCCAAAGATGATTTCTGTTGGATTTTTGTAAATAAAATTTTCCATAGCATACCTCTAGCGATATTTATCGGCTTGTCCGATACACCCAAACAACTGCATTTTGTGAGTGATTACCCTTTTCGCCTCCCGCTTGCCAGTTACAAATACATCAGGTGTCCAAAAAGCATCTGTTTCTATAAGCATCTCTTTTGTTCCCTGAAAAAATGCTTTACGAACATCACTTGCAATATTGACCTTGCAGATTCCATGGCGACATGCTTCTGCAATTTCCTCATCGCGGTTTGCAGAGCCTCCGTGTAAAACTAGAGGACGTGTATTTAATTTTTCAATAGCCTCGAGAATATCCAGACGAAGCTTCGGTACAAATCCTTTTGGATAGATTCCGTGTGCAGTACCTATCGCTACAGCAAGCGTATCAGCATTCGTTCTGGTCAAAAAGTCGGTAACCTCCTCCGGTCTGGTATACGTTACCTGCTCTACGCCTCCCTCAACGCTGTCTGATAACGCGCCAATCGTTCCAATTTCCCCTTCTACTGACACATCGACACCATGTGCAAGCTCAACAACTGTCTTTGTGAGTTTTACATTGTCCTCATACGCTAATAGTGAGCCGTCAATCATTACAGAGGTAAAGCCGCAGCGTATCGCACGTATACAATCCTGTATGGTCTTTCCATGGTCCAGATGCAGGACACAGGGAACACTGCTGTTTTGCATCCGTTGTACGGCATAGGCGAAGAAATCCGTTCCCACATATGAAAATTCAGGTGGTGCAAGCTCAACAATCACCGGTGCATGTTGCTCTTCTGCGCATTCCATAACAGTTGAAAACAGAAGACTGTCGCATACATTAAATGCTCCTACTGCAAAATGATGCTTTCTCGCTGTTTGCAGCAAGCTCTCCATATTCATCAGCATTTTTCATCTCTCCTTTCTGATGACCCCATCATAACGAGGATAGAAAGCAGCGTCAGAATTGTTGAAGATTTTTTTTATATTTCAATACATTTCTACCTTAATCCATTGCTTTACCACTTCTTTCCGATTTTTTTAACATATCCGAAATTCCTTCGTATTCGGACTAAGCTAGTGGGGAGTATACTGAAAAAAATTTAGAATACTGATAATTTAATATCTGATGCTCCCAAATGCGGCAGGAATAAAAAAGACACTGTGATTACAATCAGGCGCTTTCTTACGTTAGGGTAGTTGTAAAAAAAAGATTTCATTTCTATTGAAGAATACAATAGATTTTGAAATCTTCTTTTATGCCCAAAATCGAGTAAGAACCTACAATCACACTGTCCTCTTATTACGCTACCTCACATATGTGCCAGCAGTTAACAAAAACTAACAGCAACTAGCTTACTTAAACAGCTGAAGGTACAAGGATCTATAGATTGCAGCTTCTATATGCTTCTATCAAATTGTCCTCGTATACCAATCAAAAGTTTCTTTCAGAAAGCTCCAAATCTACCATCAGCTTTTACATGATGAAGACTGATTCAAAAATCCTGTACCATGTGGCTAAGGCAAATGCATACTCTGCAATGACATCCAAAGCCGTTTGTAATTTCACAAGCTACTCTTCATTTCGATAGGATGCCAGAAAGACATCCATGTCCCCTTTAAATTCCAGCATGCCCAAGCCTTCCGGAACAAGCAGAGTCTCACCTTTTCTGATATGTACCCCCTGTATAGTTCCTTCCCCCTCTACACAGGTATAAAATGCAAAACGCGGATGTGAAAAGCTTCCCACCTTCTCAACCTGAAGGCGCATAAGTGTATACAGTCCCGGTTCATCCCAGTATCTAGTCACATGAATGCCACGCTCCAAAGAAGCCGGATACCGTACAAACTCAGTTGAGGTGTCCGGCATATTTACATTTTCATATACCTGCTCTGGCTGAATTTCACGTTTCCTTCCAGTGGAGGGATCGATGCGGTCATAGTCGTATAACCGAAGAGTGCAATCTGCATTTCTTGAAATATTATAGGTTAATACGCCGCTACCGATCGCATGCAGGGTTCCTGCCGGAATGTCGATGAATGCATCCTTTACCGCCTTTAGATATTTTAACAGGCCATCCCATTCCTGTTGCTCTGTTTTTTCCCTGAATTCTTCTATCGTCTTCGCCTTGTGGCCAAACTGGATTTTACCATCCTCTGTGGTATCGAGAATAACCCAGGCCTCCGGTTTACCGCGTCCGCCGTTATATGCTCTGGCAAACGCATCATCCGGATGCAGTTGTACGGAGAGATCCGCTATAGGATCCAGAATATTGACGCGCACCGGCAGTTCTTCTGTATCACAGTTGAACCAGTCCGGATACTGCTTGTATAATTCAGAAAGCGTCATATCCATTTCCGGTACTGCACAATCCGCATGTCCCTTTAATGCGACTACATTATAAACCTCTCCCAGTGGCTGTACATCCGTATGATAATTGAATTCTTTTTCCAGACGCTCTCCGCCTCCCCACATACGTGGTTCATAAAACGGCAGAATTTTGACGATTTTTTTCATTTTCATCCTCCTGTGCCATCCAGATTGGCACGATTTTCTCATACTGCTTAAAAGCTTTTGCGGACAGAGAACCATCTGTGATGATACCGTCAATATCTTCCCATAAGCACATGGTATGAAATCCTGACTCCTGAAATTTATCATGATCCGCCAGTACATAGACGCGCTCACTTTGGCGCACCATGGCCTTTTTTGCCTCCAGCTCCTGATAGGAGTGCGTGGTTGGGCCTTTTCTGTCCAGAATCCCGCTTGTCCCTAAAAAGCAGATATCCGCATGAACCGATTCGATTGCCTGTACACACCAGCTGCCGGTCAACGAACGGTTTTTCTCCCGTTTTTTTCCACCAGTGAGAAATACGTTGTGGCGTCCGGCATCCAGACTATCCCATGCGAGCAGTGAGTTCGTCACAATATCAAGTGGGCGATAATCATTCAGAAGCTTTGCCAGCTCATGCACCGTTGTACCAGCATCCAGAAAAACGACTTTGGCATCCTCCAAAAAACCAAGTGCACAGCGGGCGATTTTCTGCTTTTGGGTACCATGCTCCATACGGATGGGAAGACTCTGTTCAATATCCTGCTGCGAAAGAGATGCCCCGCCATATTC
Organism: Clostridium sp. DFI.1.208; assembly: GCF_024463855.1. NCBI lineage: Bacteria > Bacillati > Bacillota > Clostridia > Eubacteriales > Clostridiaceae > Clostridium > Clostridium sp. DFI.1.208. The sequence goes on from NZ_JANGCA010000009.1 coordinate 123,000, forward strand.
CTTGCGGGCAATGCCGATGTCCTGCAAATATGTCAGATCCTTCCGAATTGTCTCCATGCTTACCTGATATTGCTCCGCCAAAAGCTGGGCTTTCACATAGCCCTGTAACAGCAGTGTTCTAATGATATCATTACGCCGCTCAAAGGTTGGTAGCTTCACGTGTTGTTCTCCTTCCTAATGACAGTATACGAAATTTACACCATCTACACAAATTGCGATTCCTTGCGATTTTCTTTTATTGTACCATAAAAGTTGTGTTAATCTGCGATTTTACATATAAATGAAAATATCAACCATCAACCACTGAGTACATATATCTAGAAATAGAAACCGCAGCCTGTGATTTCAAATACAGGAAATCAAGAAGGCATGTTATGATAACGCAGATCATACGATTTTACTGCTGGATCATACGAAAATCGGAAAAACCTTTCAGTATCTGGAGCTATCCATGGCACAGCTTTCCGTCATCATCTATGATGGCCCTGTCTCCCAGCAGCTGCAAAAGCAATGCGAGCGGCATCATGTACGGCTCATCTGTAATCAGGAGGACTTACTTTCCTATCGGTTAATGCTGCAGGGTAATCCATAGGCATCCTTCTTCCTTTCTCTGATACTTCCCATCTAGCGATTGTGATCAGCATCCCTTTCCCGGACGCTGCCTTCCTGTCATTTGCAATCAACCATCCTTGCCTGTTTCCTTCATAAAGAGCAGTATGACGCCTTCTCTACTCGCTGAAGATCTTGTTATGCATGAGTTTTTCTATATGAAAGCTGTAATAGGGGTAGAGGAATAAATTCAAGATTTATTGCCCCTCCCATTGAACCGTACGTACGGGTCTCGTATACGGCTCTACATTTATATCGAAATCACAAACTCTTAAGATAATAATTAAGGGGATTGA